>JAABTB010000075.1 GCA_011390085.1 Desulfobacula sp. | reverse complement strand
CCAATGTCTATGATCGTTTTTCATGGTATCCCAGAAGAATTTCTTTTTCTGGCGGATACCGTCAATGGATTTGATCAGGCAGCCCGGGAACAGGTTGGCGAATTTCCAGATAATATTGTTGACTTCTTTGTCCAGAAGTTCGAAATCGGCATTGGCCTGGTGCTGTTTGAGGAAATCACGGCCGGCCTTGAGTTCGTCTCCGGTTTTGGTTTCTCCGTAAACAATTTCTCCATCCTGAACATAGGTGTCGGTGATGATGGTCGGGTTCCGTACCCATTTGCCGTCCACTTTCAATACCGGAACAACCTTGGAAAGCATGCCTTTTGCTTTCATTTTATAGGCGGACCACATTTCGCAGGATACGCAGTTGTACATGGCATCTTCTGCCGTCAGGAACCAGGGCAGGAAGTCGGAAGACCCGCCGGCAGGGGCGGAGCCGTGTTTCGGGCCTGCCTGGCCGAAAATGGCAAGGTCGGAAGAGATGGCAAGGTCACAAGCAAGGCCAATTTCCTGGCCGCCGGCCACTCTCATGCCGTTTACGCGACAGATGACCGGTTTCTTGCAGGCAAGAATGGAATCCACCATATGGTTGAAAAGCTCCATGTACTGGCCGTATTCGTCACATCTTTTTGAATAGAATTCAGAGTATTCTTTGGTGTTGCCGCCGGTGCAGAAAGCATAGGGGCCGGTACCGGTGAATACAACGGCAACCACTTCCCTGTCCAGGGATGCGTTTTCAAACCCTGCAATAACACCTTTTACCATGTCTGTGGTATAGGAGTTGAACTGTTTGGGGTTGTTCAGGGTAATCCATGCGACAAACAATTTGTCCACAACATTGCCCTTGGGGTCTGTCAGCGGTTTCTTGTCATAAACCACACAGGGTGCTTCCGTTCCCCAATGGGGGTTTCTGTGCAGGCTGTGATCTTTGGGTTCGTTTTCTCTTGGCATCCAGCTAAGACTCATGTTAATTCTCCTTTAGTAGTTATTATCTTTGTTATCATTCTTATATATGGACCATTTCCTGATGGTATATCAGCCGATATAGCCGCCATCCACTCCAAGCACCTGGCCGGTGATATAGCTTGCATCGTCGGAGGCCAGGAATACAAAGGCCGGGGCGATTTCTTCGGGTTCTCCGAACCGGCCCAGTTGAATCCTTCCTTCATAGATCTTGCGAAGTTTTTCGTCGGACTGAAGCTTGCCGGTCATCTCGGTTTTTGTAATTCCGGGGCAGATGACATTGACATTGATATTGTACCGGCCCAGCTCACGGGATGCGGATTTTGTAAACCCGATGATCCCGGCTTTTGCAGATGCATAATTAATCTGACCAATGGTACCGAAAATTCCGGCTGTAGAAATCACGTTAATGATCTTGCCGTAATTTTTTTCCTTCATATAGCGACCGGCCGCCTGGGTGGTATTGAACGCAGCCTTCAAATGGACGTTAATGATGTAATCCCAGTCTGCTTCCGGCATTTTCAAGAGCATGGAGGGCTTGGAGACGCCGGCATTGTTCACCACAATATCCACTCCGCCCAGTTGTTTCACACATTCATCCACCATGTTCTGGGCGCTTTTGTAATCCGCCACATCGGCGGCCACGGCAATCCCTCTGCGACCCAGCTTTTCAATTTCCGCAACGGTTTCCCTGGCTGCCGCATCATTGGAATGGTAATTCACCAGCACATCAGCCCCTTCTTTTGCAAACATCAGGGCAACGGCTTTTCCGATACCCCGGCTGCCGCCGGTCACAATGGCTTTTCTTCCTTCAAGTTTCATATTTACCTCATGCTGTTATTTAAAATCAGGAACCAGAACAATCCTCTTTTCCGGGGATTGTGCATGGGCTTCTGCGAAAACCTCATTAATGGTGCTCATGGGCCGGGTCTGGACATAATCGGTGAGATTGATCCGTTTACCGGTGACCATCCCAAGGACTGTCGGGTAATGTTCGGGCAGACAGCCCCAGCTTCCCCTGATATCGGCATCAAAGGCCATGAGGCGGCTGAACATGAACTCGGTTTTGTATCCGCCGTATCCGACGATGACAAGGGTTCCGGTAAAGCTTAAAAGAGACAGGGTCAGGTCTGCACCCGCTTTGGAACCGGTGGCTTCAAAAAGTTTCCAGTCAAATCCGGGGATGCCCTTTGATTTCTGGATGGCCTTGATTTCTCCGGCAATATCTTTGGATGATTTATCTTTGATGTTGATGGCAAAATCCGCACCGTTTTTCAGCATTTTATCCAGTTGTTCCTGGCGGCGGGCCAGGGCAATGACGGTGTTGGCGCCCATGGCCTTCAGCTCCTGGACCAGATACTGGCCGATCCCGCCGATACCCATGACAATGGCATTGTCGCCGATTTTAAAACCGGACCGGAGAATGGCCTGATAGGGAGAAGTGGCGGCGTCGGCTACAACGGCCAGGTGCTCCAAGGGGATATCACCACGGTTTTTGACTTCGCACAGATCAATGGAAGGAACAGGGATGTGGCTGGAGAATCCACCATAAATACCCATGCTGTTGCCCGGCATTTTCTGAGCCAGACAGCGGTTTCCTTTTCCGGTCTTGCACAGCAGGCACTGTCTGCAGGGCATGACGGCCGGGATAATGACTTCTTTTCCGATCCAGGCGGCATCGCCGGCCACAACGGTTCCGGAAATTTCGTGACCCAAGGTCAACGGCGGCTTGCTGACAGTGGGCACACCGTCAAAATAATAGCCCAGGTCTGTATGGCAT
Organism: Desulfobacula sp.; assembly: GCA_011390085.1. Lineage (GTDB taxonomy): Bacteria > Desulfobacterota > Desulfobacteria > Desulfobacterales > Desulfobacteraceae > Desulfobacula. The sequence goes on along the minus strand of JAABTB010000075.1, from coordinate 5,811 downwards.
ACGCCGCATCCTGCAACCTTTACCAGCACTTCACCGGCTTTGAGTTCAGGAACGGGGATTTCCGTTTTTTCAAGTTTCCCGGGGGTGACTTCGCCGGTTTCCCTGTTTTTTGTAAAAGGGCTTACCATCTGCCATGTCTGAATTTTATCAGGTACATTCGTCATTTTTTTCTCCTTTTTTATATTGCAACGTTAATATTCTATTATAGAGTAAGCAAAACCGGACCGGATCGCTTTTTTATTCGAATCCGCCAAAGTATAGCCTAACGGTCCCGACCTTTTGCATATCAACATTTTATAACCTTAACCTTTGTGCCGATCCATTCCGGCGGCAGATACACACGCCCGCTGTTCCCACTTGAGTTGACCGTCTTTTCAATCATCTCCTCGCCGTAAACTTCAAACTTAACCTTTCGGCGGGTATAATCCGGATCAAGTTTTTTTTCTTTCTCATCACTCATTGATTAAACTCCCCTATGCAGGCAAGCCGACAAAACATTGCCAGCTATTACTTAGATACCTAATAGATACATTGCAGCTACATGTCAAGTTTTTTTTAGAAAAAATTAAATTTTCAGTCCCCTGCCATATAGTTGATTAATCAACCAAATTATCCTGATTTTTATTATCCGAATCCAATTTTTTCCTTGACATGGTTTCTTCCTTTTAAATATAGTTAGAGCCATAGCTGATTTATAGTTACATTATGACACTAATATTTGAAAATCAAAACACGGAAAGGAGGTGACATCGGGAATACTATTTTATATATGAAGGTAACTAATGAGTTTTTGGCTCCACCATTAACACTTTTAGGAGGTCAACAAAATGAAAAAAATCGCGTTACTGACTTTTTTGAGCCTTTTCCTGGGCGCAGCTTTTACCTTTAATGCATTTGCAAAAACCGAACTTACCTATGCCAGTTTCTTTCCTCCCACCCATGGTCAAAGCCAGCTTGCCGAAAGCTGGTGTGCCGAAGTTGAAAAAAGAACCAAAGGTGAAGTGGTCATTAAATTTTATCCGGCCGCCTCTCTGGTAAAAGCCCCTCAGACCTATGACGGAGTAGTCAATGGGATTGCGGACATTGGCCAGACTGTTCTTGCCTATACCGGCGGACGATTCCCGGTTTCCGCCGCCATCGATCTTCCCATGGGTTATAAAAACGGGGTTCAGGCCACCAAAGTCGCCAATGCCGTTCTTGAAAAATTCCAGCCTAAGGAATTCGATGATACAAGCATCATGTACCTCCATGCCCATGGTCCCGGCCTTCTCAATACAACTAACAAAAAAGTCATCACCCTGGACGACATGAAAGGCCTTAAAGTCCGTACAACCGGCGCCAGTGGAGCCGTCATCACGGCCCTCGGCGGATCTCCGGTGGGAAAGGCCATGAATGAAAGCTATGAACTCTTGCAAAAAGGCGTTGTGGACGGATCTCTTCATCCCCTGGAAGCCAACAAAGGCTGGAAACTGGGAGAAGTTGTAAAATATGTGACGGAAAACTATTCCACTGCTTATACCACCACCTTCGCAGTCATGATGAACAAGGCAAAATGGAATGCATTGACCCCGGAAAGCCAGAAAGCCATTAACGAAATCAATGCAGAATGGGCTCTCAAACATGGAGAAAGCTGGGATCAGATTGACAAGGACGGTATTGTCTTCTTAAAAGAAAAAGGCGGGGAAATGCTGCCCCAGACTCCTGAAGAATCTACAAAATGGCAAAATGCCGTGGCTCCTGTCCTTGACGAATATGTCAAAAGCGTCAGCGCCAAAGGCATTGATGGAAAAGCAATTGTGGATTTCATCAAGGCGAATTTGTAATATACACCTTATTTCATACTGAATGGCCTTTTCGCCATTCAGTATGAATTTAAACACATCAGCAGGATAATGATATGACCCTTTTTTCTAAAACCCTGGACAGATTTTCCGATATTTTTAAAGTCATCGGCGGCGTTGCCATCACCGCCATGATGGCATTGACGGTGTTTGATGTTGTGGGCCGGTTTTTCAAGTACCCGATATTCGGTTCCATTGAAATCATCGGCTTTTTAGCCGCCATCGCGGTTGCTGCGGCCCTGCCGTATACTCATAAGGTAGACGGGCATGTGGGGGTGGAAATCCTGGTTCGGCTGCTTCCCAAAAAAATTCAGATCAGCCTTAAGATCATCACCCAGACCCTGACCCTGTTCCTGTTCACCCTCATCACCTGGCAGATGTTTCTTTACGCCAAAGAGCTGGACAAAACCGGTGAGGTTTCCATGAACCTGGGCTTTCCCATACACTACCTGGTATACCTGATTGCCTGCGGCCTTGTGGTGTTCTCTTTGACCATCATAGAGACTATAATTGAAAACATTATGAAATTGAAAGAAGGCAAATAAAATGAGTCCAACCATGATCGGTATTATCGGCCTTGTCATCATGATCATCATGTTTTTTACGGAAATGCCTGTCGCCTTTGTCATGGGTATTGTGGGGTTTGCCGGATTCAGCACCCTGATTTCCCCCAATGCCGGCCTGGCCCTTTTGTCCAGAAACGTGTATGAGGTTTTTTCATCCTATGATCTGACCACCATCCCCCTGTTCATCCTCATGGGGCAGCTCGGATTTAATTCCGGCATCAGCAAACGCCTTTACGAAGCGGCTTATAAATTCCTGGGAAGCATCCGGGGAGGGCTTGCCATGGCAACGGTGACCGCCTGCACGGCCTTTGGCGCCATCTGCGGCTCCAGCCCGGCCACCGCTGCCACCATGGCAACGGTGGGCCTTCCGGAAATGAAGCGCTACAATTATGATGATGCCCTGGCCACCGGGTCTGTGGCCTCCGGCGGCGGTATCGGCATGATCATGCCCCCCAGTGTTGTGCTGATTATTTACGGCATCCTCACCGAGCAGTCCATCGGCGCCCTTTTTGTTGCCGGAATCATCCCGGCCCTTCTGGTCTGTGTCCTGTTCATCATCACGGTCTATATCCAGTGCCGAATAAATCCCGACCTTGGGCCGGCCGGTGAAAATTTTTCCTGGGCTGAAAAATTCAAGGCCTTTCTCGGCCTCTTCGAAACCGTGATCATTTTTGTCACGGTCATCGGCGGCATCTTTATCGGCCTTTTTACACCCACGGAAGGCGCCGGTATCGGGGCCTTTGCCGTACTGGTGGTGTCAATGATCCGGCGGCAGATCACCTGGGCGGCCTTTGTTAAATCCCTGATGGAAACCCTGAGAACCTCCTGCATGGTGCTGATGCTGATCACCGGCGCCGTTATTTTCGGAAAATTTCTGGCCGTCACCCGGATCCCTTTTGAAATCGCAGGGTGGGTCAGCGGGCTGGATATGGCGCCCATTCTTATCATGGCGGTCATCATCGGAATTTATTTCATCGGCGGCTGCTTCATGGATTCCCTGGCCTTTATCACCCTGACGGTGCCGATCTTTTTCCCGGTTGTCCAAACCCTGGGGTTTGATCCCATCTGGTTCGGCCTCATCATCGTGATGGTGACGGAAATGGGGGTTATCACCCCTCCCGTCGGCATCAATGTCTATGTGGTTTACGGGGTTGCCAAAAATGTATTAAAGGAAGAGATTCCCCTGGAAAAAATATTCAAAGGCATTTTTCCCTTCCTGATCGCCGTTGTTATCGGAATCATCCTGATGATGATCTTCCCGCAAATCGTTCTTGTTCTGCCCAATCTTTTATATCAATAAGGCCTCATCTACAAAGGCTGAAATCTTATGGGTTTCAGCCTTTGTTTTTCAGGGTTTGCCTGCATTAAAAATATTGCAACGGCATTCTTTTTTGCCTGGCGTTAATACAGGGTAACCATTGAAAATCAAGCGGTTTCCCAAATGACACCGCATAAAAAATATTGCACTTCACGATGTTAACCTCCAGGCCCTTTCTGTAAACCAGGCTCCAATGGCTGATTTCCGCCCTTGATCCGCCCCGGAGTTTCCTGGCACAGGGTTTGCTTTAGAGGTGTTCCATGAATTGGATCGGATTTTAAGAAACAATGACTCACAATTTTATGGAGGTGTAGGGTGACAAAACAGTACAAAATTATTTTATTCATGGCCTTATTGGTATTTGCGGCAGGCGTCTGGATGGAGCCTGCCTTTGCCGGTAAACTTCAGGATGCCATTGCTTCGGCCCCGGCCGGTGCGGAAAAAGGCCAGATCGATGCAAGCAAACCGGCAGGATTTCTCGGCATTCCCGGCGGGCCCCAGGTGAATCTGGTGGTGGCTTTTTTCTGGGCTTTGTGGGTGGGCTGGATTTTCTCCACCGTGGGCGCCTTTGGCGGGGTTATGGCCGGGGTCGGGCATATGACGGTATTCGGGCTTGGGGGATATGCCAAATCCTTTAAGGAAACGGCCCCTTCCCTGAACAAAGCCATTACCGATTCCATCCGGGGGTCCAATCAGTATCTCGTCGGTCTGTCCGCCCTTATTTCATCCTTTAATTATTATAAAATGGGACGGCTGGTGGTTCCCCTGGCCGTTGCCCTCGGCATCGGCTCTATTCTGGGCGCCTGGGGGTCTGTTACCCTGACGGCGGGTAAGCTTTCTTTTTCCCAGTACCAGGGATATTTCGGACTTTTTGTGCTGGCCCTGGGCCTTTATCTTTTCTATGAAACCTCGTCCAAGGGCCAGGCCAGTAAAAAGAAAGCCAAGGCAGCCGCCGACGCCTTTGAACAGACCGTTAAAAAACAGAAGAGCGGCGAAAAAGTGGACATCGCGTCCATGGGCGTCAAGGTGACCAAATTCTCCTTAACCCAGATCACGTTTACCTTTTACGGGGTCGAATTTAAATTCAATCCCCTGATCCCCCTCCTGGGCGGTGTCGTCATTTCCGCCGTGGCCGCATTCCTTGGGGTCGGCGGCGGCTTTCTCCTGGTGCCCTTTCTGACCAGCGTGGCCGAACTGCCCATGTACCTGGCCGCCGGAACCTCGGCCCTGGCCGTTCTCATCAGTATGATCACCAGCATCATAACCCTTATTTCAAAAGGGGTTCAGTTTGACTGGGCATTGATCGGTCTTGAAATGATCGGTATTGCAGTGGGTTCCGTGGTGGGACCCAGAACATCCAAATATTTTTCCGACCTCTGGCTCAAGAGACTATTCATAGTTCTCTCCTTGTATGTCGGTATTGATTATGTCTTAAGAGGCTTTTTTAATATCAGGATGTTCGGATAACCGGCCTTATGGCCTTTAACGGAGGGCTCCGGGCCCAAAGCCCGGAGCTTATATATGAATTCATTCAGCACATTGATACTTTTACTTGATCCCTTTTTCATTGCCTCTTTCCGGATGGTCTCCTCTCCGGCCCTTGGATATCTTCTTGGAACGGCAGTCCTGGCCCTTCTATGCTTTATCCTGGGGGATATCTCAGCCATGGGCGTTAAATTTTTAAACCGGAAATACATAAGAAAAATTCAGAAAGACATGGACCGGCACCATCACCTTTCCGAAAAAGCCCTCATGATGGGGGACAAAGAAAGCTATAAAGCCGTCAACCGCCAGGCCCTGGATGCCTTTGGCCATTCCTTTTCCCTGGGCGGGGCGGTTTTCTGTGTTTCCATCTGGCCCTTACCCTTTGCCCTGGCCTGGATGGACTCGCGCTTTGCCCATGCCCCCCTGGAACTGCCCTTCAGCCTTCCCTTTCTTGGCAGCAACATCCATTATTTTGCTTCTTTTATTTTGACCTATATTGCCGTCCGGATTATGGCCTCTGCCGCCATCCGCCTCTTTTCATGGTATCCCGGCTTAACCGCCAGACTGGCCGAGACCAGTGAATCCCCTGTCTGAAAAATGA
>JAABTB010000074.1 GCA_011390085.1 Desulfobacula sp. | reverse complement strand
GTGAGAATCAGGAACGGACCCGCCGCTGTAACCGGGGATGAAGGTCACAGATACCACTGTTGATAGGCTGATGAACGGGAAGGTGTGACACGTAAAATGATCCGGAAGCCAGAAAACCTGCCTGAGTGTTTGGTCGTGTTGCTTGCGAGGACAAGGGACGGATCAATAAAATGAGGATAAAAACGGTTCCCATATCAGACTGGTTCTGATATGGGATTTTTTATTGATGCCCGGCCTCGCTTTGGTAACCTTAATAACCGAGGAGTGTGTTTCACATGAAACAATACCAAAAATCTCATCATCAGGCAGCATCTTATGTCTTCATAAAAGATGCTGTAAAAGCTTCAAGCATTGGCTTGTAGATTATGGCAGCAATTTGAGTATACCGGGTGCCATATTAAAAGGGAGGACAGGGTTTCTGGTGGTCCTGTTCTCCCTTTTCCTTATTTTAATGATTTTTCTTTCCCTTTCTATGGGGTATATTCGGATTCCCCTGACGGATATCTTTCATATTCTCATCACAAAGGTGGCCGTCCCTGTTCATGGCCTTCAAGCCATTAACGAAACCCATCTGGCCGTTATCATGGATGTCCGGCTGCCGAGGATATTGTCCTGTGCCGGTGTCGGTGCCGCCCTGGCCCTTTCCGGTGTTTTGTTTCAGGGAATATTGCTGAACCCCCTGGCCGATCCCTATACCCTGGGGGTTTCCGCCGGAGCTGCCTTTGGCGCTAGCATTGCCATCCTGCTGAATCTGGGGGCTAACTTTGTTTCAGTGCCCCTGTTTGCTTTTGCCGGCGCCTGCCTCACCCTTTTTATGGTCATTTTTTTATCCTATTCTGCAAAAAATCCCATGGCCGGGCTTTCCTCCAATAATCTGATTTTATCCGGGGTCATTGTGGCCGCCATCCTTTCCGCCGGAATCAGTTTCTTAAAATTTATTGCCAATGAGCAGGTGTCCGTCATTATCTTCTGGCTCATGGGGAGTTTTGCTTCCAAAACCTGGTCCAATGTGTCGGTTATCACGGCCTTCCTTGGAATCGGCTTTTTTATCTCCATGTTTTTTGCCAGGGATCTCAACCTCATCTCTCTGGGGCCTAAATCCGCTGCAAGCCTTGGGGTGGATTTAAAAAAAGTCACCTTTGTCCTTCTTCTTTCAGGGTCCCTGCTGGCTGCCGTCTGTGTGTCGATATCAGGGATTATCGGTTTTGTCGGCCTTCTGGTGCCCCATATGGTCCGGTTTATCACCGGCCCCGACAATCGAAAACTGATCCCCCTATCCATGTTGTCCGGGGCCGTCCTCCTTCTCTTTGCCGACACCATCACCCGGGCGGTTCTTCCCCATGAAATCCCCATCGGGGTTCTGACCGCCTTGACCGGCGGCCCTGTTTTTTGCTGGATATTTAAAAAGAACCGGTTTAAATAGGGTGTTATGAAAATTTCCCTCAATCATATATCCTTTTCCTATGATACCGATTCCAGCCCTGCCGGCATGATTATCAAGGATTTCATGGGGTCTTTTGCAGCCGGCGCTTTTTATTCCGTCATCGGCCCCAATGGAAGCGGTAAAACCACACTTCTGGACTTGATTTCCGGTTTTTTGAAACCCCTGTCCGGGGCTGTGGAAATTGATGGGACCCCGGTATTTTCTTTTTCAAAAAAAGCCCTGGCTAGGCTTATTTCAGTCGTTTCCCAGGACCATGCCGTCAATTTTCCTTTCTCTGTAAAAGATATCGTTTTGATGGGCCGTCATCCCTATATCCCAAGATTTTCTCCTCCTTCGGCGGCGGATCTTAACAGGGCCGAGACCGTTATGGAGACCTGCGGCATGCGTCATCTGCAGGATCGAAAAATCAATGAGCTTTCGGGAGGGGAAAGGCAACGGTGTGTATTTGCCAGGGCACTGTGCCAGGACACACCCATTCTTCTCCTGGATGAGGCCTTTTCCAATATGGATATCCGCCATACCCTGGATATGCTTCATTTGGTCAAGAATTCCGTTAAAGAAAAAAACAAGCTGGTGATCTCTGTGTTCCATGATTTGAACCTGGCCTCCACCTGGTCCGATGACATTCTTGTTTTGAAAAACGGAAAAATTCTGGCCTTTGGAAATTCAGCAGCGGTTTTGACGGAAGAAACCATAAAAGAGGTCTTTGAGGTGAATTCCATTGTAGAGTATAACCAACATGTTCAAGCCAAGCAGGTGTATTATCCGATTCATTAATCTCATAGCAGGAGCGGGTTTTCTAATTCTTTCCATTTTTGCCGGGGTCTGTCCGGCCATGACGCTGACGGATGACGGCAACCGTCAAATCGTTTTTGACAAACCGTTTCAGCGCATTATTTCCTTATATGGGGCTCACACGGAAAACCTCTATTATCTCGGCCTTGACGAACAGATCCTGGGCGTTTCCATAAACGACGCCTATCCGTCGAAGGTTGCCGAAAAACAAAAATTTTCCTATCATGATGATCCTGAGAAATTTCTGGCCTTTTCACCGGATCTGGTTCTCATCCGGCCCATGATTGACAACGGCTATCCGAAATTGATCCAACAGCTTGAAAAATCAGGCATCACGGTTGTTTCTCTCCAACCCTCCAATGTTGACGAGATGTTTGGTTACTGGCGAAAGCTGGGCCTTTTGACCGGAAAGAGCGAGTCTGCGGAACGAATGGTCCGGGAATTCAAAGACAAAACAGATTATATCCGGTCTTTAACCCAGGATCTTCATTCTAAGAAAAAGGTCTATTTTGAAGCCATCCATACCAAGATGAAAACCTTTACCAAAGGCGCCATGCCCATCTTTGTTCTTGAAACCGCCGGCGGCGTCAATATTGCCTCGGATGCCCTTGCATCAAGGGATACCAACATTGCCGTTTACGGTAAGGAGCAGTTGCTTTCAAAAGCCTTGGAAATTGATGTATTCCTATCTCAGCAAGGCATCATGAATTCCGTAAGCATCGAAACGATTAAAAACGAGCCCGGCTTTAATATCATTAAAGCCGTAAAAGATAACCAGATCTATCTGATCGATGAAAATATCATCTCCAGGCCGGTTCCAAGGCTTTATCAAGGCATGGTCACCGTTGGAAGAATACTTTATCCCGATATTTTCACTGAAAAAAATTTGAATAAGGAAATGGAATGAATAAAACCGGAAAACTTTTCGGGGTGGGTGTCGGCCCCGGCGACCCAGAACTCTTAACCATGAAAGCAGTCCGGGTCATTAAAACCGCTGACGTGATTTTTACGGCGGCATCCTCCAAGAATGCATACAGCCTTGCCGTTGAAATCGCTGCCCCCTATATTTCCACCGACGTCCCCGTAAACATCCTATCCTTCCCCATGACCAAAGATGTCCGGACCGTTGAAGCGGCCTGGATTGAAAATGCGCAGATCATTGCCGATACTCTGAAACAAGGCCTGAATGCGGTATTCCTGACCCTGGGAGACCCCACGACCTATTCCACTTTCGGGTATATCCTCAAAAAAATGAGCTGTGTCATGCCCGAGGCGGATATCGAAACCATTCCCGGGATCACATCCTTTCATGCCGCCTCTGCCCGGTTGAACCGGATACTGGTGGAAGGAGAAGAATCTTTGCTGGTAACCTCAGGCGCTTTCGGCGGGGACCGGATCAGGAATGTGGACGGTGTGGAAAATGTGGCCATTGTAAAGGCCTATAAAAATATCAAGGATATCAACCAGGCCTTAAAGGACACAGGCCTTTACAAAAAAAGCGTGGGTGTGGCAAAATGCGGCCGTGACAAGGAAGAGATCATCCGTGATATCTGCGATCTTGAAAACAGGGAGCCGGATTACTGGACCTTGATACTCGCCTCAAAATGAAAGAATTTTCGGATGCATGATATGAATGCAATAGATATTATCGGAATCGGTCTTGGGAGGGAGGATCTGACCCCAAAACACCTTGACCTGATCCGGGCCTGTGATGTTCTTGTGGGCGGAGACCGTTATCTCAAATGGTTTGATGACCTGGGCAAACAGAAAATTCCGATAAAGGGCCCCATTGCCATAGTCGTTGAGGCGATCCGGGAAAAAATGGGCCAAAATAAGATTGTTGTCCTGGCCTCGGGAGATCCTCTTTTTTATGGGATCGGGTCCACCCTGATTCACTATTTTGACAAGGCCCAATTGAATATCCACTCCAATATATCTTCGGTGTCTGCCGCCTTTGCGGCCATTAAAGAGCCCTGGCATGATGCCTTGGTTATCAGCCTTCACGGCAAAAAAGAGAGTGAGACCCTTTCCTTTTCCAGATTTTCCAATGAAAATAAAATTGCCTTTTTGACCTCTCCTGAAATGCATCCGGGGATAATTGCAGAAAGGTGTATTCAGGATGGGATCCATGGTTTCAGGCTCTGCGTCCTGGAAAACCTGGGGGGCGGGGATCAGGAAAAAATGTCTTGGTTTGACAATATGGATCTTGTGAGGCGGCAGACCTTTCAAGACCCCAATATTGTTATTCTTTTAAAGCGGCGTTCACAAAAAAGCCCGGCTGTTTCACGGGAAACATATATCGGCATGGACGATTCCCTGTTCACGCATTCTAAAGGCCTTATCACCAAATCTGAAATCCGGTGCGTCACGCTTTCCAAATTGAAACTCATCAAAAAAAATCATGTCTTGTGGGATATCGGCTCGGGTTCCGGGTCCGTCGGAATCGAGGCCTCCTTTCTGATTCCCTGGGGCCTTGTCTATGCCGTTGAAAAACATCCGGGCCGGATTTCGGATCTGGTTCACAATATCAAAAATTTTAATTGTTCCAACGTAAAAGTGGTCAATGCCGAATTCCCGGATGGGACCGAAGATTTCAAAACTCCGGACAGGATCTTTATCGGTGGTGGTGGTAAAAATATGGCCGGGATCATGGATGTGTGTTGTGAAAAACTTGCGCCATTCGGCAGGATCGTCGTCAATACTGTTCTTTTGCAAACCATTGCAACCACATTGGCCTGTCTTGAAAAACATGGATTTTCAACCGAGGTGGTCCAGATCCAGGTGTCCCGATCAAAAACCATGCCCTATGGGGATAGGTTGGAAGCCGTAAATCCGGTCTGGATCATTTCAGGCGTTAAGAAAGGATAAAGGGAATTCATTCATGGAAGATACAAACAAGGTCATTTTTGCCGGGGCAGGCCCCGGAGATCCGGAACTGATAACGGTTAGGGCCATGAAGGCCCTGGGATCGGCGGACCTTATCATTTATGCGGGCTCCCTTGTGCCCGAGGCGGTGTTGTGCTGGAAAGGAGAAAAAACAAAGACGCTTTCCAGCGAAAATATGGATTTGGCCCAGATCATTGACACCATCCAACTGTCATTTTCCATGGGGAAAAAGGTGGTTCGGCTTCATACCGGAGATCCGGCTTTGTATGGCGCCATCTTTGAACAGATGCGGGAGCTTCAGGCATTGAATATCCCCTATGAGGTCATCCCCGGGGTCACGGCCGCCTTTGCCGCATCGGCAAAAATGCGGATGGAATATACCCTCCCTGAGGAAACCCAGACCCTTATTCTGACCCGGATTTCGGGCCGAACCCCGGTCCCGGATGCAGAAGACCTTGACAAATTGGCGGCTCACCGGTCCGCCCTGGCCATTTATCTTAGCCTGGGCCAGATCCAGCGGGTTCAGAGTATCCTGGAAACCCATTACGGGAAAGACAGCATCTGTGCCGTGGCCTTTAAGGTCAGCCATCCCGACGAAAAAATCATTTATACCAGGATAGACCGGCTTGTAAAAACCTGCGAAGAAAACCGGATTACAAGGCATGCCCTTATTATTGCAGGCAAATCCGTTGAAGCAAGCTTAGATCCCAGCCATATCATATCATCAAAATTATACGATTCCGGATTTTCCCATGGATATCGAGCGGCTAAATAACACCGGGCCGGACAGGCTTGCCGTCTGGGTTATTACGCCTAAAGGGAGGGACCTGGGACTAAGGATTAAAAATAGTGTGCAGGATTCCACATTGTTTATATCCAATACAGTAGGTCAAGAAATTGCTCCTGAAAGCAATATCTTCGGGTTTGACATGCTGGGTCTTGAAATCAAACGTCGGTTTCATCATTTTTCCGGCCATGTCTTCATCTTCTCCACCGGTATTGCCGTAAGACTCATCGCACCTCTCCTGAAATCAAAAATGACTGACCCGGCCGTGGTGGTTGTCGATGATAACGGAACCCATGTTGTCAGCCTTATTTCCGGTCATATCGGCGGTGCCAATGCCCTTACGCATAGAATTGCCGGAATCCTCCATTCGCGACCCGTTATTACCACGGCAACAGATACCAACGGCCTGCCCGCCATCGACGTCATCGCAAAAGAAAACAATTTTTATATTGAAACGCCCCGGAATATCAAGCGCATCAATATGGCCTTTCTAACAGGAAAAGCCGTTGATATCCATGATCCCCTGGGGTTGATCGAAAATGAACTGCACGGTATACCCTTGGTGAAAGGATTTCCAAATGGCCAATCCCTTGAAAAAATTTACTGTTCCCATGAGACCGAACCGGTTTCACGTGAAACCATAGTCTTAAGACCGCTGGTATTAAGCGTGGGAATCGGTTGTAACAGGGGAACCAAGGTTGAGGACATCTATGATTTCCTGGCCCTTGTGTTCAGGGAAGGAAATTTGTCCATGCACAGCATCAAACGGCTTGCCACCATTGATCTGAAAGAAAACGAACCGGGGCTTCTGTCCCTTGCGGAAAAAATGAATCTGCCCCTGGAATTTCATACCAGGGAGGCGCTGAATTCCGTAACCTCCATTGAGACCCCATCCCCCATGGTTGAAAAACATGTGGGTGTTAAAAGCGTTTCCGAGGCCTCGGCCATCCTGTCGGCCGGCCATGGCCGCCTGATTATCACAAAAAAGAAGAACAAGGATGTCACCATTGCGGTGGCAATAGAAAAATGACACTGTACATCATCGGAACGGGGCCGGGAAGCTTAGCCCATATGTCGGGAAGGGCCGTTGAGGTCATCCGGGAAGCGGATTGCGTGGCTGGATATACCACCTATATGGACATGATCGCAGATCTCATCAAGGACAAAGAAATCATTTCCACGGGAATGATGAAAGAGGTTGAAAGGGTTGAAAAGGCCATCGAAAAAGCCCTTTCGGGAAAATCTTGCGCCCTTGTGTCCGGTGGAGATCCCGGCATTTATGCCATGGCAGGGCTTGTCTTTGAGATCTGCAAAAACCGGGGGATAAGGCTTGCAAGGGCCGGGAGTGAAAAAAATCAGAGCACCAAAAATCAGGATACCGGAGAATCCCTTCTCCATATTGAGATTGTCCCGGGAATACCGGCCCTGGCAGCAGGAGCCGCCCTGGCCGGTGCGCCCTTGACCCATGATTTTGCAGCCATTTCCCTGAGTGATCTGCTCACTTCCTGGGAAACCATTGAAAAACGGTTGTCCTGCGCCGCCATGGCAGACTTTGTCATTGTGATCTACAACCCGAAAAGCAAAAAAAGGGACTGGCAGCTCAGGCGGGCCCAGGAGATCATTCTTGAACACAGGGACGGGGCAACCCCCGTGGCCGTTGTGACGGGGGCCATGAGGGAAAATCAGAAAATTTCCTTTACACCCCTGGTTCAATTGGAATCGGCTGAAGTAAACATGCAGACAGTAATTTTTATCGGTTCCAGCACCTCGGTCCAATACCTGGATTTCCTGTTTACACCCAGGGGGTATTCGGAAAAATACGGGATATAAAAGGATTCAAACTTATGCAGGGGATTTTGATATGAAAGGCTATATTCAGGTCTATACCGGTAATGGAAAGGGAAAAACCACGGCAAGCTTGGGTCTTGCCCTGAGAGCCGCCGGTGCCGGACTGAACGTGTATATTGCCCAGTTTCTTAAAAACGGTGAATATTCCGAGATCAAAGCCTTATCCAGGTTTGAGAATATTACCATCGAACAATTCGGTATGGGTAAATTTGTCCGAGGTAACCCGTCAGAGGAAGAAATGGCTGCCGGGAGGGCCGGATATCTTAAATTGTGTGAGGTCCTGATCACCGGCAAATATGATCTGGTCATTGCCGAAGAAGGCAACGTGGCCGTCATGTGCCGTATTCTATCGGAAAAAGAAATCCTGGATCTGATGGACCTGAAGCCGGATCATGTTGAGCTGGTCATCACCGGCCGGGGCGCCACGGCAGCCATTATGGAGAAAGCGGATCTTGTGACGGAAATGATGGAAATCAAGCATTATTATAAAAAAGGGGTTACGGCCCGGGTGGGGATTGAAAAATGAAAAATATTGCTGTACTGGGGACGGGCTCAGATGTCGGAAAAAGTATTGTGGCGGCGGCTCTTTGCCGATCTCTGGCAGATCGCGGGAATAAAATCGCACCCTTTAAATCCCAGAACATGTCCAACAATTCCGGAATTACACCCGAAGGACTTGAAATGGGCCGGGCCCAGATTGTCCAGGCAGAAGCGGCCAAAATCGCTCCCCATGTGGATATGAATCCCATTCTTCTAAAACCGACCGGGGAAAAGCAATCCCAGGTCATTCTATTGGGAAAGG
>JAABTB010000073.1 GCA_011390085.1 Desulfobacula sp. | reverse complement strand
ATGGAGCAGGGCCGCAAAGAGCAGGACATTTTTATTTCTCACCTCTTTAAATACTGATGAATAAAGGGTTCCCATCATGGAGTCACCGGGTTCCTTAAAACTGTTGATGATCTGGACACACCGGATGGAATGCTTGTCCACAGGAAACAGATGGTAATGGTTGTATTGGATCTTGTTGATGATAGCCGTGAATTCAGGGATAAATTTCCCCAGGATGCCGGTGACCAGCATAACATTCAGCACATTGAATTCCCAGTGGGACAAGGCCATGATCTTGTTAAAGGTTTTGATGCAGGTTCGATTTTTTTTAAGATCGTCATCCACAAGGTGCAGGAATTCACTGACCACCCTTCTGGCCTCGATGGATAATGGGATTTTGCGTTGGCCGCTTTCAAGAAAGATTTTGATGAGAAGGTCGGGTTTCTGTAAAATCACAACGGTATTGGAAAAATACAGCCTTCTTTTTTTAATGACCAGACCCTCTGTTTTTGTGGATCGGGCAACATGGCTGTCTTTTTTCAGGCGAAAGCTTCCAAAGATATCTTCAAAGGTAATCTGGTGGATCTGTTTCAGAAAATCCATACGGGTATGAAGATCCCCGAGAAAGCGCTCCACATCCGGTTGACGCCTCCTTGACCGATACCCGAGAAGGCCTGCCAGCTCTTCCTGGTATTCAAAA
This sequence comes from Desulfobacula sp., assembly GCA_011390085.1. Classification (GTDB taxonomy): domain Bacteria; phylum Desulfobacterota; class Desulfobacteria; order Desulfobacterales; family Desulfobacteraceae; genus Desulfobacula. The sequence goes on along the minus strand of JAABTB010000073.1, from coordinate 7,906 downwards.
TGGAGGGTGTCGCATTTTCTCTTTGAAAGATAATGAAGAAAATTGCGGATTTTCCAGATATCGTTCAGGGATTCCACAAGGGTTGTATATTCGAAGTGGGACAGGAATCCGCAATACTCCAGATCTCTTCGGGTTTTAATGTCGGATTTGATTTTGGCATACCATAAAAGGGTATGATAATCCCGGAGGCCGCCGAACCCGGATTTCAAATCCGGAGCAATGAGATAGGTGGAGTCGCCATAATCGGAATGCCTTTTTTCCCCATGCTCAAACAGATAATTCAAGGTGCCCTTCAGGTGCTTTGTCGATAGTTCGGACCGGAATGTTTCAAGAAAGGAGGAATAGATCAGCGATGCCCCGCAGATGAATCTGGCATCCAGGACGGTGGTCAGAATATCGAACCGCTCAAAGGCCATCTGAAGGCACTCGGCAATATTTCTCACCGCATACCCGACTTCAAACCGGGTATCCCAGAGGGGATAAAGCAACTCCTGAACAAAAGCTTCAACTTCAGGAGGGACGGCTTTGTCAAAAAGGATCAGAAGATCGATATCGGAATGGATGCATTGTTCTTTTCTGCCATAGCCCCCAAGCGCAATGATGGCAAAGGCATTCCCGGAAATTGTCATTTTTCTTGCCGCAATGCTTTCTTCAAACACGGTAAAAATGTATTCATCCAGAATCAGGCTGTATTTTTCAAGAAATTCAGGTTCATTTCCTGAAAGAAACTGCTCGATAAGGGCTGTTCTTTTTTTTATCAGTACATGGGTGCTTGTTTTATCCATATCATTCACATTCCTTCCCAATATATACAAGCAATTGATGTGCCACGCATAACAGGGCCTTGAATGGGGCCTTTTCTTCTTTGAACCCATGGATACATTCGGGTGGCATCTGCAATTAAATTACAGAAAAGTATTAAATAACAAATTTTAAATTTCATATTTGTATTTTTATTCTTTATGGGAGAAAATGATGATTTTGTACAGAAAAAAATTTAGCGAAAAATTCAGATAATTCAGGTGAGTTCTATGCAACCGCTCTTTACCTAAAAGAGCGGTTGCCTCGGAGAACAGCAAATTATGGGAGGATTATTTTTTTTCTATTTTTTCAGGTTCTTCTTCCTTGTCTTCCAGATTGACTTCTTTGGTTGCCTTTTTAAAATTTTTAATTCCTTTGCCCAGGCCGGCACCGATTTCGGGAAGTTTTCCGGCACCGAATATAATAAGGATGATGACAAGAATAATGATTAATTCCGGCATTCCGACTCCACCAATCATAGTACACGCTCCTATTGAATCATATTGTTATAGATCAGGTAAAAACTATTACCACTAAGTCTTTCACGTGTCAATCTTTTAGAATTTCCGCAAAAAATCCATAAATTGCATTTTTGTAATCTTAAGTGCCTTACCCTCTGCCGGCCAATAAAAAACTTGTCAAAAGCTATTTTGTGAGTATTATGAACCTCTGAAACCAATACAAATAAAACCATAACCACAGGCGGAGACATACTCGTATGCAACAGGAATCAAAAAATGAATTTCAGGGCGCAGGAAAATATATTCTGGATCAGGAATTAGCGTCAATTGTCAATATATCCATGAAATTAGAAATGCCTTTACTTCTCAAGGGCGAGCCGGGAACCGGGAAAACCATGCTGGCCCATGCCATTGCTGAAAGCCTTGCCATGCCGCTGATTATTTTGAACGTGAAATCCAGCATGAAGCTCATCGATGCCCTGTACCAGTATGATACCCTTACCCGCTTGAATGACTCAAGATTCGGGGACTCCAAAAGGGATGTCAGTGATATTGACGAATACATCAAAATGGGAAAGATAGGCCAGGCCTTTTGTGCAGACCGAAGAACCGTCCTGCTCATTGATGAAATCGATAAGGCAGACACGGATTTTCAGGATGATATGCTGGATGTGCTGGATCAGATGCAGTTTGATATCATCGAAACCGACAGGACCATCAAGGCCAAACACAGGCCGGTCATCATCATCACCTCCAATGCCAAGAAAGATCTTTCCGATCCGTTCCTGGGCCGGTGTAATTTTCATCACATTGCCTTTCCTGATCCGAAAATGATGAGAAAAATCATTAATGTTCATTTTGAAGGAATAGATGTCAAGCTGGCAGAAAATGCCATTGATGCCTTTTATGTAGTGCGGGAAATCGATTCCATTGAGAAAAAACCGGCCACCCGGGAATTGATCAACTGGATCAGGGCCTTGAGTGCCGACCCGGATTTCAGGGCAAAGGATCTCATCACAAATCAGCTTCCCTATCTCGGGGTTTTGTTCAAGAAAAGCCCTGATTATGAACGGGTAAAAAACATCGCTACCCGAAGAAAAATGTTTTAAGGCCGGTAGACCCATGTTCTTAAAATTTTTCTATACACTTAAAGAGATCGGTATTCCCGTCTCGCCCACATCCTTTTTGACCCTTCAAAAGGCATTACATCAGGGTATTATCAATAACCTGGATGATTTTTATACCTGTGCCCGGTCCATTCTGGTTAAAAGTGAACGGTACTTTGATCTCTATGACCAGGTGTTTGCCCATCATTTTGAAGGTGTTCCCCTGCCGGAAAACGATGGGTTTGAGGTTGATGAGATAGCGCGCGGGATGCTGGAGGAATGGTTGAAAGATCCGAAAAGAGTTGCGGATGCCCTGGGCGTGAATGAAGATGAATTAAAAAAAATGTCTCCGGAAGAATTGATCGAGTATTTCAAGGAACGGCTCAAGGATCAGAAAGGGGAACATCACGGCGGGTATAAATGGATCGGCACCGGCGGATATTCGCCCGTGGGCCATTCCGGCTATCATCCCGGCGGCATGCGGGTGGGAGGAGAATCCAGGAATAAGTCTGCGGTCAAAGTGGCCAATGAGCGCCGGTATAAAGACTATTCAACGGCCGGCCCCTTGACCCAGGCCAAAATCGGCGAAGCGTTGAAACGGATGCGCAATATGATTCCGGCCGGTCCCAAGGACAGGATCAATATTGATGATACCATTCGGGAGACCCTGAGAAATGCAGGAGAGATCGAGCTTATATTTGACAGGGCCTTAAAAGACAGGCTAAAGGTTATCCTGGCCATCGATAACGGCGGCTGGTCCATGGACCCTTATATCCATGTGGTTCAGACGCTTTTTGATTATGCAAGATCCCAGTTTAAGGAAGTCAAAACCTATTTTTTCCATAATACCATCTACGATTACCTCTGGGAGGACACGGCCCGGTATAAAAAACCCAAAAAGATCATTGAATTTTCAAAGCTTGACCCGGAAACCCGCCTGGTGATCGTCGGAGATGCCAGCATGGCCCCCTATGAACTCATGGCCCATGACGGCTCCATTCATATTTCTGAAAGAAGCGGAAGGCCCAGTATTGATCAGCTCCAATATCTGGCCAAAACCTTTTCTCACTGCGTCTGGCTGAACCCGGTATCGGAATCCATGTGGGGATATACCCATTCCATCATGACGATATCCAAAATTTTCCCCATGTTTGAATTGTCTCTGGATGGGCTTGAAAAGGCCGTAACGAGTCTCATGGCCAAGAGCTGACCCATTTAACGGGTTCAGAAATCAACCTGATACAGTTTTTTTGTATTGCTAAAGATGGTTTGTGAAAGTATTTCAGGATCTGCCTTTTTAATGTCTGCAAGCTTCAACAGAACGGATTTCACAAAGGCAGGCTCGTTTCGCCGGTATTTGTTTTTCTGGGGAGCAGGCGTAAGATAGGGAGCATCCGTTTCAATGATCAACCTTTCCTCCGGAATATGGGGGATGAGGCTCCTCAAATATTCTCCTCTTTTCTCGATGGTCACGATTCCCGTGATACCGATATGATAGCCAAGGTCAAGGTATTTGAACAATTCTTCCCGGGTGCCGGAAAAACAATGCACCACCCCTTTTCTGCTTTTCGGCCCATGGGAGTTTAAAATCTGGTAAAATCGACCGTGGGAGTCTCTTTCATGAAAAATCAGGGGCAGGTCAAGGCTGCCGGCCATGTCTAGCTGGGCTTCAAAGCAGGCTTCCTGATCTTTAGCCGGGGAAAACATGCGGTTATAATCAAGACCGGTTTCTCCCCAGGCCTTTACGCAGGGGTTGTCTTTTGCAAGACGCAAAAGGATTTCCAGCACATCCTTTGAACATTGGGCCGCATCATGGGGGTGAACCCCCACGGAAGTGATGATATGATCATGGTTCCGGGCAATCCGGATGGCGTTTAAAGATGTGGGAACATCAATACCGACAATCATCAGGCCCAGGACATGTTCTTTTTTGGCCCGGCCGATGACTTCATCAAGGTCACCATCGTAGGCCTTGTCATCGATATGGGAATGGGAATCAAATAATATCATATAGGGATCATTTATTCCGTAACCAGTACACCTCTATTTATCAATATTAAAGCCTTCACTGAGTGGAAGAAGCCGTTTTACGGTAACAGTGAAGGCTCAATGTAAGGAAAACTGTTTTGCAGCACTCCTTGACACTTGCTATTTATAACAGTAAATTCAGTTTCAGTCAATTGAGGATAGTGCGGGTAATATAACGAATTCGGATATGAATCCAGAGATTAAAAAAAATTCTATTATTCGGCTGTTTAACGTCAGCAAACGATATAATGGAAAATTTGCCTTAAAAGATATTAATCTTGATATTGAGCAAGGAGAATTCATTTTTATTTCCGGTCCTTCAGGGGCCGGCAAATCCACCCTGCTCAAAGTATTGTACCTTGCGGAAAAGGTTTCCGAAGGGCAGATATTGATTGACGGTATGAACCTTGCCAGGATTTCCGCATCGCGGTTGCCCCTTCTGAGGCGGAGGTTTGGAATGGTATTCCAGGATTTTAAATTGATTCCCAACAGAACGGTTTATGAAAATGTTGCCCTTGTCCTTGAGGCGGCCGGAGAAAAGCCGGGCTATATTCGAAAAAAGGTGATGCAGGTCTTAAGAACAACTGAGATGGATAAAAAGGCTAAATCGCTTCCGCCGGCACTTTCAGGCGGTGAGCAGCAGCGGGTGGCCGTGGCAAGGGCCCTGGTGGGAGAACCCTCCATCATCCTTGCTGATGAGCCCACCGGAAGCCTTGATGCGAAATCCGCCCAGGCAGTGTTGGATTTTATCATGGAATACCATAAAAAAGGCGCCACCGTATTGATCGCCAGTCACAACCTGCATCTTCTGGAAAGTTCGGTTCGGGGGAGAAATATTGAAATCACGGAAGGGATTATCAAACGAACGGCAACCATGCTTTAGGCCACGAGAAATCATCCATGTCTCCTTTTATAAAAAAAGCCCTGACCGATATCCGTCTGAACCGGTTTTTGAATCTGGTAACGATTTTTACAATTTCCCTGTCCATCCTGGTGGTCAGTGTTTTTCTGCTTTTTTTTGAAAATGCAGGCCGGGTGATTGAAGCATGGAATCAGGGAGGCAGGGCCATGATCTATCTGAAGGACGATTTCACCATGGATATGCTGCCGGAATTGAAGGAAAGGATTAACGGCCTGGGCAATGTTCAAGGCCTGGTCTTTATATCAAAAGACGAAGCCCTGGACCGGCTTAAAAAAGAAATATCCTCCAGCAGTTTTTTAAAGACCTTACAAGGGAACCCGCTTCCCGATGCCCTGGAAATCAAGATGAAATCCTATAATAGTCTTGAAGAAGTGGAAGCCTTTGCCGAAAAGATAAAAGCGATTGAAATCGTTGAAGATGTCGAATATGGGCAGGGCTGGCTCGGGAAATTTTTAAAAATTTTCAATTTGTTCAAGATTACCGGCTATGCCATGTGCGGTCTGTTTTTTCTAGTGGCCCTGTTTATCACTTCCAATACGGTTCGGCTTGCCTTTTATTCCCGGAAACTGGAGGTCGAGGTCATGCGGCTGGTGGGAGCGACGGAGACCTTTATTAAAGCTCCCTTTTATGTGGAAGGGCTGCTTCAGGGATTCATCGGCGGAATTCTGGGGCTTGTGATTCTCCTGATCACCTATCTCATGTTTTCATCGGGGATGACACAGGGGGTATCCTCCTATATTTATTTTGATATCCGTTTTCTTTCAATGAAAACGATAGGTTTGATTATTTTTGTCAGCACTTTTTTAGGTTGGTTCGGATGTTATTTGTCCTTAAAACAAATATTAAGATAATATTTTTTTCCGGACTTCTTTTTTTTCTCTTTTCAGGTCAAGGGAGGGCTGAGAACCCGGTTCTTTTCCAGGGAGTCATTAATTCGCCCAAGATAAACATCAGAAAGGCACCCTCTCTTCGTTCAGCGGTTGTCGATGTTGCAGAAAAAGGTGAAACAGTGGATGTACTGGAAGAACAGGGGGGTATCGGGGGCTGGCTTTGGGTAGACCATAGGGGAACCAGGGGATATATTCGTAATCGACCTCAGTATATCAGGCTGCCGGCGGCCGCCCTTGAAGAAAAAGAAGAGCCGCCGGTGGAAAAGAAAGTCGAAAAAGAACTGGAAAAAAAAGAGATGATCCGGGCGGATATAAAGACCCAGGAGAAAATGGTTGAAACCTTTTCTCAAAAAGAGGTTGAAATCGTTGAGGGCCTGAATGAAATCGATTATGCATTAAACAGGGCCCGTCTTAAGGCCCAGACCTTGTCCGGGGAGATCCGGGAGATGGAAGAAAAAATTACTCGGCTGCAAAAGGATAGAGAACGGCTGGCCCAAGACATTGACCGGAATCGGGGGTATGCAGGGGAGCGACTGAGAGCCCTTTATAAAATGCATATGCTCGGCCGGTTGGATGTGGCCGGCATGCCTTCCTCGGTCTTTGACTTTTTTTTACGGCAGAATTCGATGAAATCCATTGTCAAAGCGGATTTTAATGTCATTGACCAACAGAACAGGGACCTGGATATGTTTGAGCGTCTGGAAAAGGAGATGAAAAAAGAAGTTCAGGCAAAAACTCTCCTTGAAGCAGAACTCAATGACCAGATCCGGATCAATCATATTGAAAACCAAAAAAGGGAATTGATATTAAAAGAAATTCGTCAGAAAAAAAAATTATCCCTGGCTGCAGTGGCGTCTTTAAAGCTCGCCGCCCTCCAGTTGGACACCAGGATGGAGACGATTGATCCCAATGAGGTTAAAACTGCAAAGGGGAATTCCTTTTCCGACCACCAGGGGAGGCTTATGATTCCGGCGAAAGGCGAAATTATTTCAGAATTCGGCAGTTCGGCTTCCGGCAATTACAAAGTCTTCACTTTTCAAAAAGGAATTGATATAAAAGTGGAAAGGGGCGAGCCCGTAAAAACTGTTTTCAAGGGAGAGGTCATGTTTGCCCAATGGCTGAAAGGCTATGGAAATCTATTGATCATCAACCATGGGGACAATTATTATACGCTCTACGCCCATGTTGAAGAAATCTTTAAAAAAGAAGGGGAAGCTGTTGAAACCGGTGATGTCATTGCAACGGCAGGAGACACAGGCTCCATCAAAGGAATGTGCCTGCATTTTGAAGTCCGGCATCACGGCAAGCCGGTTGATCCCATGAAATGGTTGCGAAAAGGAGCGTAAAAATGAAATTCAGATTCCGCAAGATCATCAGATCCGGATATGGTGCTGCAGTTGCCGGCTTTATCCTGATATTGGCGGCAGGATGGATCAATCCGCTGCCGGCGGATGATAAGACATACAATTCTTTGAAGATGTTTACCGATGTCCTGGAAGAACTGGAAAAAAATTATGTGGATGATGTCAATTCCGAAGCATTGATTCACAATGCCATCAAAGGTATGGTGGGAAATCTTGATCCGCACTCCAGTTTTATGCCTCCCGAAGCTTTCGAAGATCTTCAGGACGATACAAAGGGAGAGTTTTCCGGAATTGGTATCGTTATCACCATGAAGGAGGGCATCTTAACCGTTGT
>JAABTB010000072.1 GCA_011390085.1 Desulfobacula sp. | reverse complement strand
GGCTTTTGGATTAAAGGTCTAAATTATATGGCTGCCTCTTTGACCCTATTTCAGGCTCAACTGTGCAGATCGCAGCGTATTTTTCATGAGCATGGCAATGGTCATGGGCCCTACACCACCGGGAACAGGTGTGATCTTGCCTGCAATTTCCTTGGCTGCTTCAAAATCAACGTCGCCTTTAAGAATTGCCTTTCCTGTTTTTTCATTCATTCCTACCCGGTTTACACCAACATCAATAACCGTTGCGCCGGGTTTGATCCATTCAGGTTTCACAAGATCCGGAACACCGGCTGCCACGATCAGGATATCCGCACGTTTGCAGTGGAAGGCCAGATCTTTTGTACGGGTATGAACAATGGTGACGGTGGAATCCGCTCCCTTGCCTTTCTGGGCCATCATCATGGCGATGGGTTTGCCGACGATATTGGATCTTCCCACAACCACCACTTCAGCACCTGAAGTTTCAGTGCCGGAGCGGACAATCAGTTCCTGGATACCGGCCGGAGTGCAGGGCAGAAACTTGGCTTCTGCGCCGCCGATCATAAGGCGGCCCACATTTACCGGGTGAAATGCATCAACATCCTTATCCGGATTAATGGCATTAAGCACCTTTTTCTCATCCACATGTTTGGGCAGGGGCAATTGTACCAATATCCCATGAATGGCAGGGTCATTGTTGTATTTATCAATCAATGCCAGAAGATCAGCTTCCGGGATATCAACGGGCTGGTCATCCTGTATTTCATGAAAGCCGAGACTTACTGCTGTCTGGACCTTGAGTGTCACATAGCTGATGGACGCCGGGCTTGATCCCACAAGAATGGTGACAAGTCCCGGAACCTTGCCGTATTTTGCCTTCATCTGCTCGACTTCCGTCTTGATCTCGGCAAGGATGGTCTTTCTTATTTCAGTTCCGCTGATAATTTGCGCTGTCATTTTATTTTCCTTTCGTATTTAGAATACACCCTGAACCTTGCCGGTTTCCACATCCACATCAACCCTCTTGAAAGCAGGATTTGAGCTGGTACCCGGCATGAGGGAAATAGCACCTGCCACAGGAACGATGAATCCGGCGCCGCCATAGGTGAGAACTTCACGGATGGTCAGTCTCCAGCCCTTGGGCACACCCTTCAGGCTCGGGTTGTCCGAGAGGGACAAATGGGTTTTCACCATGCACATGCCAAGACCGGCCAGTTCCGGATCTGCCTGGATTCGTTCAATGGCTTTATTGGCTTCTGCAGAATAATCAACACCATCTGCACCATAGACTTCTTTAGCAATAAGCTCAATTCTTTCCTTGATGGGCATATCCAGTTCATAGAGAAATTTGAATTCGGTTTTTTCTTCGCAGGCTTCAATAACGGTTTGTGCAAATTCAATGGCGCCGTCGCCGCCTTTTTCCCAATGACGGGAAAGGGCAACCCTTGCGCCTTCTTTTTCACAAAGCTCGCGGACTTTTGCGATTTCTTTGTCTGTGTCGGTATAAAAAGCATTGATGCAGACAACCGGAGAGATACCGGCCTTACGGACATTCCGGATATGATGGATGAGGTTGCCGCAACCTTTTTCAACCCATTCCACACTTTCCGTGAGGTATTCTTTGGGCATGGCTTTTCCGGGAACGGGAACGGGAGCGCCGCCATGGCATTTCAGGGCGCGGATGGTGGCCACAACCACGGCGCAGTCCGGTTTCAGTCCGGAATAACGGCATTTCAGGTTCCAGAATTTTTCAAACCCGATGTCTGCACCAAACCCGGATTCGGTGACATGATAGTCTGCCAGTTTAAGCCCGATTCTATCGGCAATGATGGAACTCTGGCCGATGGCGATATTGGCAAAGGGACCGGCATGAACAATCACCGGCTGTCCTTCAAGGGTCTGAATCAAAGACGGGTTGAGGGCATCCACCATCCAGGCCGTCATGGCGCCGGCCACCTCAAGGTCTTCGGTGGTGACGGGTTTACCTGTTTTGGTATAGGCCACAACAATCTTGCCCATTCTTTCCCGCATGTCTTTCAAGTCTTTGGCAACGGCCAGAATGGCCATGACTTCTGAAGATACGGCGATGCCGAATTTGGATTTCATCATATAGCCGTCGGTCTTGCCGTTTACGCCGTCAATACCGATAATGATATTTCTTAAAGACTGGCAGCAGAAATCCATGATCCACCCCATTTCCACCCGGGTGGGATCAATATCGATTCTCTTCATACCGGACAGTCTTTCCAGTTGTTCGTCGGTATAGTTTCTTTCATGCTGGAGACGGGAGGTCAAGGCAACCATGGCCAGATTGTGGGCATTCATGATAGCGTTGATGTCGCCGGTGAACCCCAATGAGAAGGGAGTCAAAGGAATGCACTGGGCAAGACCGCCACCGGCGGCCGACCCCTTGATATTCATGGTGGGTCCGCCGGAAGGCTGACGGATGGCGGCACAGACTTTCTTTCCAAGTTTTCCCAGACCCTGGACCAGACCCATGCTGGAGGTGGATTTTCCTTCTCCCAGGGGGGTCGGGGTAATGGCCGTCACATCAATATATTTCCCGTTGGGTTTGTCCTTGAGCCGCTCCAATACTTTTCTGAAATCTATTTTGGCAATATAATGGCCCTGGGGTAACAGCTCTTCTTGTGTCAGCCCCAGCTTTTCGCCGATTTCATAGATTTTCAGCATTGTTTTTTCCGCATCTTGTGCAATTTCCCAATCTTTGTGTTTGGTTGGATCTAGTGCCATGGTTCGCTCCTTTATTGCTTTGGACTCAACAGAGCCGTTAAATAAAATAATGATGAAACCAATTTCGACATCTTTGGTTTTAAAATCCTGACTGCATCCCTTACCTATTCGATAAAACGTAAAAAATCAATATTTTTCGCCGGTTCAATTCTAATTTATTAATTAAATTTCATTCAATCGAGGCAATACTCCATAGCTATATTGCAAGATACCATATTATATAAGGGTTTTGGCGATTAGGAGGCCAAGACCTTTAAATTCACTCATCTATTGACAAAAAACCATACAAATTATAAGTCATATTCTGTTATTTTATAAATTGAGACATGATAAGGGCTTTTAGATGGAAAGATATTTCAATTTAGCGTTGACTGAGTTTGATTTAACGATTCTATTACATATTATCCCTTTTCTGAGAACATCCGGTCAGTTTAATCTTAACCCCCCCCAACTCATAACTATCTTTAATAATCTTAGGAGGTAAAAGTGGGATTTGAAATAACCAAAGAAACCTATGCCGGCAGTATCAAGGGAATCACCATTGGAAAAGGTGATCGAGCCGTTACCGTCGGCGGCCAGACCAGTTATCCGTTTTATCAGTTTGAAGGCAAAATGCCCCATAAACCCATTATTGCAATGGAAATCTGGGATATGGTTCCTGAAGACTGGGCAGAAGCTGCAAAAGCACCATTTAAAGATGTGTATTCCGACCCTGCCGCCTGGGCAAAAAAATGTGTGGAAGAATTCGGCGCACAGGCCATTGTTCTGCAGCTTAAAAGCACGGACCCCAATGACAAAGATGCCGGGCCCGATGCAGCAGCAGCCACGGTAAAAAAAGTTCTCGGCGCCATCAAGGTTCCCCTCATTGTCTGGGGCTGTGCAGTTCCGGCAAAAGATGGGGAAGTGTTGAAAAAAGTATGTGAGGCCTGCGAGGGTGAAAATCTCATCATCGGACCGGTCGAAGAAAAGAACTATAAGGGAATCGGTGCGGCAGCCATGGGATATGGGCATACCGTTATTTCCTCTTCCCCCATTGACGTCAACCTTGCCAAACAGGTCAATATCCTTCTTGAAAACCTGGGGGTTTCCCTGGACAAGGTTATTGTGGACCCCACCACAGGCGGTCTCGGCTATGGTCTTGAATACTCCTATTCCGTCATGGAAAGACTCACCATGGCTGCCATGACCCAGGGCGACGATAAACTTCAGAACCCCATGATCAACAACCTGGGCAATGAAGTCTGGAAATGCAAGGAAGCCAAACAGACGGTCAAAGATGCACCGGAACTGGGTGATCCTGAGAGACGGGCCATCCTCATGGAAGCCGTGGGTGCGGTATCTTACCTTGTGGCCGGCTCCAGCATCCTGATCATGCGTCATCCCGAATCCATCAAGCTTGCCAAAGCCTTCATTGATCTTGCGTATGCCGGCGGCTCTGCCAAGGATGTGGCTCCCATCGTCAAACGAATGGATGATGTGGACATTGATTTTGCCGCCATGGCCAAGGCCCCGGACCTGACCATTGCAGAAGAGAAAAAAGCAGCCCCGGCTGCGAAGGCCGCTGCTCCGGCTGCAAAAGAGGCCCCCAAAGCCGCTGCTCCGGCTGCTAAAGCCGCAGCCCCCAAAGTTGAAGCCGCACCAGCCGCTAAAGCGGCAGCTCCGGCTTCCCCGGCTGCAGACCCAGCCGCTGAAGCAAATGCAAAAGCCGATGCTGATGCAAAAGCCAAAGCCGATGCAGAAGCAAAGGTAAAAGCTGATGCAGCAGCAAAAGCAAAGGCTGAAGCAGATGCCAAGGCAAAAGCCGCAGCCGATGCAAAGGCCGCAGCCGACGCTGAAAAGAAAGCTGAAAGCGATGCCGCTGCCAAACGGGATGCTGAAGAAATGGCCCTTAAGGAAAAACGTGCGGCTGAAAGAGAAAAAGCCTCGGCAGAAAAATCTTCGGCACCTAAATCTGAAATCAAGAAAACCCCTGCAAAATTCAATAAATCCATGCTGGACAATATTATTGAAAATCTTGACAGGATCCACAAGCGGGCAAGTTAATTGTAACATATTGTCCGGCCTGGATTTTCCGTGCCGAACAATCATTATTTTTATATATAACAGGAGGAGGAACCTCTAATGGTAGAAAAAGTAGATAAGGAAGCCAAAGAAGCTAAACTGGCTGATCCAATAGAAGCGTCTGTTGATAAAGCAACCCAACAGATGATCATCCGTTCCCATAAACTCGGAATTGAAACGGTATTTGACCGTGCCGTTGCAATGAAACCGTGCAATATAGGACTACAGGGAATCTGCTGCAAAAACTGTGCAATGGGACCCTGCAGGCTCCCGCTTCCAAAAGGTGGAATTGAAGGCGAGGATACAAGAAAAGGCCTTTGCGGTGCTACCGCCAATACCATTGCAGCCAGAAACTTTGCCCGGATGATCGCTGGAGGCGCAGCTGCTCACTCTGACCATGGTAGAAGTGTTGCCGAAGTATTTTACGCAGCTGCCAACAAACTGACGAATGACTATAAAATCAAAGACCCCATCAAACTTTTATCCATCGCACCGCATTATGGTGTGGAGACAAAGGTTGAAGTTGACGGTGAAATGGTTGATAGAGACATTGATGAGATTGCTGTTGAGCTTGCTGATATCGCCTTGGCTGAATGGGGTAAAACCGGGAGCACAACCCTTGTACCGAAGCGATTCCCCCAAGTCAGATACGAACTCTGGAAAAAGTTAGGTGTGCTTCCCAGGAATATCGACAGAGAGATTGTTGATATCATGCACAGAACCCACATCGGGGTTGACCAGGATTATAAAAATCTCATGAAACAGGGCGCCCGATGTGCTCTAGCAGACTTGAGCGGTTCCTGGCTTGCAACCGAACTTCAAGATGTTTTGTTTGGTACTCCGTCTCCTTTGATTTCAGAAGCAAACCTTGGTGTCATGAAAAAGGATCACGTCAACATTATCGTTCACGGTCATGAGCCGATCCTTTCTGAAATGATTGTTGCAGCATCCCAGTCCGCTGAAATGGTTGAACTTGCCCATAAAGTCGGAGCTAAAGGCATTCAGCTGAGCGGTATCTGCTGTACGGCCAACGAAGTGCTCCAGAGACACGGCGTTCCCAATGCAGGTAATTTCCTCCAGCAGGAACTGGCCATTATCACAGGTGCTTGTGATGCAATGGTTGTGGATGTTCAGTGTGTATTCCAGAATCTTGCCAATGTGGCCAAATGTTTCCATACAAAACTGATCACCACCCACCCCATGGCCAAAATGGAGCAATCCAATGTTCTTCACATTGAATTTGACGAACATCATGCCATGGAAGACGCCTTACGAATTGTAACCATGGCCGTTGAGAACTTTAAGAATCGTGATGCAGAAGTTCAAATTCCGGCAGAAAAACAAACTCAGGTCGCGGGTTTCTCAGTTGAATCTGTAAAATATCACCTTGGCGGAACGTTCAGAGGCACCTACTATACACTAAATGACAATATCATCAATGGTCGTATCCGTGGAGTTGCCGCTGTAGTTGGCTGTAACAACGCCAGACAACAGCACAATAATGCCCACCTGACGGTTATTAAAGAACTGATTAAAAACGATGTTATCGTTCTCACAACAGGTTGCGGTGGTATTACTGCTGCCATGGCCGGTCTTCTTCAGCCGGACTCAGCCGCTGCGTATTGCGGCCCTGGATTGGCGGAAATCTGTGAAGTTGTGGGTATCCCGCCGGTTCTCCATATGGGCTCTTGCGTGGATAACTCTCGGATCCTACATGCAGCCATCGAGGTTGTTAATGCAGGCGGCATGGGTAAAGATCTCTGTGACTGGCCGGTAGCCGGCTCCGCCCCTGAGTGGATGAGTGAAAAAGCCATTTCCATTGGTCAGTATGTTGTCTGCAGCGGTATTTACACGGTATTTGGCGGTCATCTCCCCATCGAAGGTGCCCCTGTGTTCAAAGAGTACCTGAACTCAGGAATGGAAGCACTCTATGGTGGCATGTGGGCGATTGAGGCTGACCCCATCAAGCACGCCCATCTGATGATTGCCCATATCGATAAAAAGAGAAAAGAGCTGGGTATTGATAAGGCAAGAGAAAGAGTTCTGATGGATATGGCTGACCGCCAGGCACTGGAAGGATAAAGAACATACTGAAAAAGTGTATTAACAGAATCTAATAAATTAAATCCTCAACGAAGGAGGAAGAGAATATGTCAAAACTTATCGCATTTGCTGCCATTCAGGGTGGATACAAAGTCGTTGCCCAGGTTGAAGGTGAACTTGAGAGAGCGCTTCAGACCTATGACGCCAGCACAAAAGTCGGCTTCCCGAATACAGCATATTACCTGCCGGTTATCTATTCTTTGACCGGTCTTAAATGTGAAACCCTGGAAGATCTTAAAAAACCCATGGCCTTTGCCCGGGGTCTTCTCCCCCCCCATATCCGGCTGAAAAACTGGCTTCCGTACCTGGGGCCCCTACTGGATGCCGGTATGGCTGGTATCCTCTCCTATGAAGTCAAAGAAGCCCTGAGATATCTGAATGATCCGGATTTCTACATTGCCCAGGAAGACCCGGATATTGAAAACGGTAAACTCTGGGTGGGTGCGGCCGATGACACCATCCTGAGAAAACGCGGGGTTGAATTTGTGGATGGTTCCGCCCCCGGTTTTGCAGCCATGGTCGGTGCCGCTCCCAACAAAGAAATCGCCAAGATGATCGTGGAAGATTACCAGAAACGCTCTCTTTATATCTTCTGCGCCGCCAACCACAACGGCAAGACCCTGATCCAGCAGTGCCTGGATGCAGGCATGCAGATCGGATGGAATACCCGTATCGTGCCCTTCGGGCCGGACATCTCATCCGCCGTCTTTGCTCTTGGCTTTGCCAACAGGGCAGCCATGGCCTTCGGCGGTGTGAAACCGGGTGATTATAAAACCATCCTGAAATACAATAAAGACAGGGTATTCGCCTTTGTCAACGCCTTGGGCGATGTCGGCACCGAATGGGGCGTGGCTGCCGCCGGTTGTGTAAACTGGGGGTTCCCGACCATTGCCGACACTCCGATCCCTGAGATCCTGCCGACGGGTATCTGCACCTACGAGCATGTTGTGGCGCCGGTTGCCCATGCCGACATGGTTCAGAAATCCGTAGAAGTCAGGGGTCTCAAGGTCCAGGTGGCCAATATCGAGATCCCCTGCGCCTTTGGTCCTGCCTATGAAGGGGAACGTGTACGCGGTGCAGACCTCTATGCCCAGTGCGGAGGTGGAAAGACCCAGTGCACCGAGCTGGTTAAAATGGCAGACATGAACGCTATTGAAGACGGCAAGGTGGTTATCGTCGGGCCTGATCTTGCCGGTATTAAAGAAGGTGGAACCTTCAACCTGGGCATTTTTGTCCAGGTTGCCGGCCGTGAGTTCCAGGAAGATTTTGAGCCCATCATGGAACGTCAGATCCATCACCTGGTCAATTATATCCAAGGCATCATGCATATCGGACAAAGGGATATCTCCTGGATTCGTATCAGCAAGGCTGCCATTGAAAAAGGATTTACCCTGAAGGATATCGGTGTGGTTCTCCATGCCAAATTCCACCAGGATTTCACTAAAATAATTGATAAAGTTCAGGTGACCCTCTATACAAACAAAGAGGATGTGGACAAAATGACTGCCACCGCCAGAGCCAACTATCAGACCCGTGATGCACGCGTTGACAAAATGACGGATGAGGATGTGGAAACCTATTATTCCTGCACCCTGTGTCAGTCTTTCGCCCCCAGCCATGTCTGTACCGTCAGTCCGGAAAGAACTGGACTCTGCGGCGCCTACAACTGGATGGACTGCAAGGCCTCCTTTGAAATCAACCCCACCGGTCCCAACCAGCCC
>JAABTB010000071.1 GCA_011390085.1 Desulfobacula sp. | reverse complement strand
ATAGGAATCCAGAACATGGAATCCGTCACCGCCACCACCCGTGGTAACGGTAATCAGGTTTTCGTTTTTCATGACATTCAACTGAAGCCTTAAGGCTTCCGCCATGCCTTCCATGGGTACTTTCCGGGGGATATAGCCGGTAAAATAGAGTTTTTTTTCAATGGATGCCGGTATTTTGTACTCCAGAACCGGGTCATAGATGCTTTTTTGTCCATAGACCCAGACCTCGGTGTAAAATTCCTCTATGGTGGAATAGATATTTTTTTTTTCCCAGTCGGAAATGACGGTTTGCGCATCATCCATGATATCCCGGAGTCCGAGAATGGTTTTGGTCTGCTTCAGATTTTCCTTGATCCATTCAAGGGCCGGCATCACTTCTTTTTTTAAGCCCTGGGGTTCCTTGTCAACGATGAACAGATCCGGCAGAAAGGTTTTTACCGTTGCCATAATAATGCTCTGGCGGATATCCATGGCCTGTACCGGATCGATCCGGATGGTCAGGGGAAAATATTCGTCATTGGCCTTTTTGATCATTCCCGGAATCCGGACATAATCCACATATTTCGGAAAGGTCAGCCGGCCTGCAATGGGGGAGCCGGTCAGAATCAGAATATTGGTGTCATCTTTTCTCAACTGCTCTGCAATGGCCATGGTCCTTCTGATATGTCCCAGTCCATAGGTGTCGTGGGAATACATGAGAATATTGAAAGATGAGTTTTTATCCATGGGGGTAATGGTTTTTCTCCTTTGGCATAGGCGCTGAAAATTTATTTCTATCCAAACTTAGGAGGCAAGTCAAGGAAATGGAAGTATAAATCAGACGGCTGGGTCATTTTAAAGATTTTCAATTAAAATATTGATCCTTCAGAATCAATTCTTTTTTTACGGTTTTCCGGAAGGGATTGCATTTCATCCGGCAATAGGCATTGGTTTTGGATTTTATTAGAATTTCGTTAAAATAGGGACCGGCTAAAATGTCCGCCAGGGGAGTTGTTTTAAAATTGATTTGGTCATAATATTTTTCTGCCAAAGGCGGCAGAAAATCGAATAAGGCATTGTGCTCGGTGATCACCATGCAGTGGGCAAAGCAGCAGGGATGGACGGTTCCGTCGGCGGCAATATACAGGGAGCCGTTGTCAAGGGGTTTGCAGGTTGCCGAGGCGTTCAGGTCAACGGCTTTTTCGTCATAGGAATGGAAGACCTCCCGTTTAATGTGAAAATCGAATGTTTCCGGTTTTTCAAAGACACCCCCGTAGTCCCTGGAAGGGATGACAAAAAATCTTTTGCAGCCGATTTCTTCAGCCTTTTGCGCAGCCTGGGCAATCTGATGTTCGTTGTGCCGGAAGACAATAAATTTCCAGTGGGCAACCCCTCCCGAACCGGCAAAGGCTTTGATATTCCGGATAATTTTATGATAATCGGTGCCGATCCGGTGAAGGGCGTGGGTGTCGGCAAGGCCGTCAACGGAGAATACCATATTGCCGTCTTTAAAAAAGGGTCCTAGCCTGGCCCACCATGTTTCATCCTGGACAGATCCGTTGGTGTCACCACCTAATACCGTATCCGGATTCAGCTCTTTGATATACCCGGCAATCTCCACCATTTCCCTGTTGGTGGACAAATCTCCGAAATTGCCTGCAAAACTGACCCATTTCAATTGCCGGATCAGCTCTATGGGCAATTTCTTAAAATCCGAAAGGGTGATCATGTGGCTGCCATAGGGCATGACCTTCTGGTCCCGGCTGCAAAAGGGGCATTTGCCGATGCACAGGGAAGACATCTCGATATTCAGGGCTTTAATATGGGTTAAGGAGAGCATAGGGGGTCCCGGCGGTTTTACCATTTAGCGGGAAGATATCTGTTTCCCGGTCCAATGTCCTATTTCTTGACTTCCTGAATAATTTTCATTATCAATGACATATTGGAATAAAACTGAAAAACAATCAATCCCCTTTATTAGTTTTTATTCCACCCCTTTTGCATGAATTGATAACAGATTTTTTTGCGGCCGGGGATTCGGCAAGGATGGCGGAAGCGACGGCACATTTCAGGGATTATGCAGGAAAAAACTAAACCAAATCTTCCACAAAAGCAGGTGGTCCTGCCGTTTAAGAAATCTGTTGAAATTGCCGTAAAAAGCATAAAATCCAGATTTTTCCGCACCTTGATCACCACCATGAGCCTGATCCTGGCCATCTCTTTTTATGCCTATATCAAGGTCAATCTTGATATCATTTCAAGCATTGCCGCTTCCAATGATCAAACCGCCATCCAGAAGCTTTCCCTCCAGGGAATTGAAGTTCCCGAGGAAGGCCGGGCCTTGGGGCTGTCCCCCCAGGAGCGGTGGATCCTCTTTCTGTCTTTGCTGGTCTGCGTGGTCGGGATTGTCAATACCCAGTTGATGGCGGTGGCGGACCGGTTCAGGGAAATCGGGACCATGAAATGCCTGGGCGCCCTTGACCGGTTTATCCTGAGACTGTTTTTAATTGAAGCCGTGCTTCAGGGACTCATCGGGTCTGCCCTGGGCGGGGCGGCCGGGGCCGTTATCGCCTTTCTCGGGGCACTGATCAAATACGGCAGTTCCGTTATTGGGCTTATATCTTTGAATCAAATATTAACCTCTGTCTTATCAGCCATTGTTCTGGGGTGCCTCTTAAGCATTGTGGGCGTTCTGTACCCGGCCCTGCTGGCTGCAAAGATGCAGCCGGTGGAGGCCATGAGGGGAAGAGACTGATGGCGTGGAATCGTTTATGAATCAATCAACCAGTATTGTTCGCATATCAGGGGTGATGAAGGATTTTGCCATGGGCAAAGCCGTTGTCCAGGTATTAAAAGGGATCGATCTTGACATCAAAGCCGGTGAATATGTGTCCATCATGGGGCCCTCCGGGTCCGGCAAAACAACCCTTTTCAATATGATCGGAGGGCTTGATAAACCGTCTTCCGGCTCCGTTTATATCGATGAGATCGACATCTCCCAGTTGGATGCCTATGAACTGGCCTGGCTGAGGTGCCGAAAAATCGGATATATTTTCCAGACCTTTAATATCATCCAGGTCATGACGGCCCTGGAAAATGTGACCCTGCCCATGGTTTTTGCAGGGATTCCCGATGATGAGGCCCGGGAAAGGGGCATGGACCTTCTGGACCTTGTCGGATTGAAAAAACGATTTCTGCATAAACCCTTTGAGCTTTCCGGCGGCCAGCAGCAGCGTGTCGCCATTGCCCGGGCCCTGGCCAATGACCCGGCCATTATCCTGGCCGATGAACCCACGGGCAACCTGGATCTCACCACAGGGGAGGAAATCATTAAACTGCTGAAATTGCTGAGCCGGGAAAAAGGGGTGACCATTATCTCCGCCACCCATGACCTGAAAATGCTCAATGTTTCGGACCGGGTGATCTGGATCAGCGACGGGAAGATAGAGAAAATCGAAAAGCGGGAAGAGCTTTCCATTTCCCTGGGCCGGATCGGTGAGAAATGAGGGGCAAACGGACTGCTGATATATGGATCATTTTATCCTGCTGGACTATTTTATTTTTTTCCTATTCCGGGCCGGCGGAATCTTCGGAAAGCCCTATCATCCGGCAGCAGGAATTTTCACAGCATATCCAGGCTTTTTCAGGCATTTCCGACAGAAGCAGCGGCACCGACGGGGCGGCCCGGGCCGCTGCCTATATCAAGGCTTTTTTTAAAGGCCTGGGATATGAAACCGGAGCCCATACCTTTTCCATGCCTGTGCGGCTGGCCGCAAAAACCCGTCTCACGATAGAAAAAACAGGCCAATCCATGGACATCTCCCCTTTTCTGTCCAATGCGATTTCTCCGGATACCCTGGCCGAACCCGGTATCCAGGCCCCCTTGGTTTATGTGGGCAAGGGGGAAATGGGTGATTTTAATCACCAGGAGATCAAAAACGCCATCATCCTGATGGATCTGGATTCCGGAGAAAACTGGATCAATGCCCTGACCCTGGGCGCCAAAGCCCTGATTTATGTTTTTGAACAACCGCCGGACCGGTATTTATTTGAAGACAAACTGGAGCTGTCTCCGGTGACATTTCCGAAATTCATACTTTCGGCAGTCCAGGCGGAAGCTTTGCTGCCCGGTTTTAAATCCCCTTCATCTTCCAATGACACCCCCCTCGTAAGGATCAGCTCCGATGTGAAATGGACCCGGGCAGAACTTGAAAATATTTATTGCCTGGTGCCGGGTCAGGGTGAGACCCTTAAGGATGAATTGATTATCGTGGAAGGGTTTTATGATACTTCTGGATTTATCCCCAAAAATTCACCCGGTGCGGACCAATCCTGTTCCATTGCCTCTCTTCTGGATCTGGCGGCCTTTCTGAAAAACAAACCGCCGGAACGCTCCGTTCTTCTCATGGCTACGGCTGGGCACGGCAACAGCCTTTCGGGCATGCGCGAGATGATCTGGACCTTGGATATCTCATCCCGCCGCCTCAAAAATATGCGGACAGCGGTTGAGCAGCTCATGGCCGAGTCTGAACAGAGCCTTGAATTGCTGGACCGGTATAACCGGCAGGAAAACCTGGTCAAAGAAGACCTGGATCAGGTCCAGGAAACGATTCTGGATGCCGTCAAAACACGGATAGACAGTCTGAGCAACCAGTTGATGCGGCTTCGCCTTGAAAAAGATCCCGATGAGATGGAGATCAAGGGCCTGGCCGGTCAGAGAATGGCCCTGAAACGGTTTGAAAGCCGAAATGACCTTGTGGACCTGACCCGGGAAGAGGCCGACCTGATGGAAAGCCTGATCCCGCCCGCCAGGGAAAAAATTGAGAATACCCTGGTAGATGCAGGCATTCAACAACAGAACCTTATTTCGGCAAGGGAATTTAAACAAGGAATTCAGGAAAAAAATATCCTGATGATTCTTTCTTTACATCTTTCAAGCCATGGTACCGGTATCGGCGCCTTTAATGAAGGATGGCTCTATGAGATCGATGATGCCGTCAATACCTTTGCGCCCTATGTGAAAATAAATGAAACCCTTCTGGCAGGCGCCGATCAGGTGGCCGCCCGGCTGAATACAAACAATCTGTTGAAAGATACCTTAAGGCCCTCCCTTCACCGCTCCTGGCGCAGTTATTTCAAGGATAAACCTGCCCTGGGCGGAGAGGTCAGCAATCTGGCCGGATATCCCGGATTGAGCCTTGTCACTACGGATGATGCCAGACAATTCTGGAACACCCCGGAGGATACCCTGGAAAAAATCGATATGGGCTATGCCGATGATCAAAGCCGGTTTGTTTCCAATCTGATTGAACATCTGGCCTCGACTCCGGGCATCTCCTTTCCACGACCGCCTCAGAACGGATTTGCAACCCTGGCCGGGAGGGCGAATTTCATGCGGCACGGGGCTGTCTTCCCGGATGCACCGGCTCCGGGAAGCGTCATCCTTACCTTCCAGGGCCCGGGTTTGTTTTATAACATGGTGGACGATTCAGGGAATTTTTCCATTAAGGGACTGGCCACAAGGAATCTCACCGTTCATAAAGCCATCCTGGAAGGGTATAAATTTGATGAAAGAACAGGGGAAACCCTCTGGGCCATTGATAAAAAATTGACCACCAAGGACAGGTACCGGGTCAGGATGAAAACGAACCGGACCGAGACCAGCCTGGTGATGTTTCCCTGCACCCAGACCACGCTTCTGGACCTTCTGGAACCCAGGACCTTCCGTTATATGACCCGGTTGCAGGTATTGGACGCAAGGACCGATGCCGTCCCGGTCCGCCACTGGTACAGCCGCATCGACACCCGGTCATCCATTATCAGTTCCATTTATCTTCAGCCGGGAACCCCAATGAAACTGGCCCTGTCCGATACTCTCCTGACCAAAAAATTTTTATTGACCCATTCGGATCAGCGCCATCCTGAAGGGAACGGGTACCCTGTGGATGGGGCCTCCATCATCGCCCCCACCCCGTATCTGGCTTCAAAAGACATGTGGTCCTTACTGAATCCGAGGATCAATAATCTGGAGGAAAAGGGAATCAACAGCCGGAAAATCAGGGATCTCCAGGTCCAGGGAAACCAGGCCCTGAAAGAGGCTGAAACCTATTTTGAGCAAAAACAATATGACCGGTTTTTCAGCGCCTCCGGTAATGCCCTGGCCCTTGCCGGGAGGGTATACGACCATGTGCTGAATATTCAGAAGGATGTGCTCTACGGAGTCCTGTTCTATATTGTCTTATTCGCCCCTTTTGCCTTTTGCATGGAGCGGGTGTTGTTCGCCTTTATCACTATCTATAAACGGATTGCCGGATTTGTGGGTATCCTGGTTCTTCTGATAGCGATTATTTACAATGTCCATCCGGCCTTTGACCTGGCCTACAGTCCCATTGTCATTATTCTGGCTTTTTTCATTCTCGGCTTATCCGCTGCGGTCACCTGGATTATTTTCAATCATTTTGAAAATGAGATGAAACGGTTTCAGCAACATGGGAAAAGACGAAATGAAGGGGAAATCACCCTGTTAAAAGCGTTTTCCGCCTCTTTTCTAATGGGCGTCAACAATCTTCGGCGCAGACGGGTCAGGACCTTTTTAACCTGCACCACCCTGGTTATCCTGACCTTTACCATCATGAGTTTTACCTCCGTCAAAAGCATTCGCCAGCATTCCCGGGTATTATTCAATGACCAGACCCCCTATCAGGGGCTTCTGGTCAAACAGATGAACTGGCAGACCCTGCCGGGAAGAGCCTTTAAAATCATTGAAAATTCATTGGCATCCCATATGATCGCCGCTCCAAGGGCCTGGCTTGAAACCAATGATCGCGCTCAAGCGGAAAGAATCCCCCTTCTGGCAGGTAAAGAAACCTTTGAGGCCAACGGACTCGTTGGTCTATCCCCCAACGAATCCGTGATCAGCGGTCTGCCTGCGCGTCTTATCCGGGGGCGGTGGTTTTCTCCCCAGGACCGGTACGCCATTATCATTCCTGAAAGCATGGCCCTTCAACTGAAGCTTCCTGATCCGGACACAAAAGAATCCTTTGTCACCCTGTGGTCCATTCCCTTTAAAGTCATCGGTACCTTTTCCGGTAAAGATTTTGACGGGTTCAGGGATCTGGACGGCGAACCCCTTACCCCTGCTGTTTTCCCCGATGAAGTATTCCAGAAAACCACGGAAGCGGAGGTGGATGCCATGGAATCCGGGGATGATATCCGGGCCTTTCAAAGCCGGTATCAGCATATCCCCTTTGATCAAACCGCCATTATCCCCTATGATACCCTGGTTTCCATGGGGGGCAGCCTTAAGAGCATTGCACTGAAATATAAAACAGAGCCCCTGGACCATGCTTCAACCTTTCAACTGGTGGATCGGTTCGGATTATGGCTTTTTTCCGGTGAGAAAAAAGGGGTGTATATTTACAGCGCGAGTGAAGGCCTGAATTACAGCGGGTTGCCCAATATTTTCATCCCCATCCTGATTTCCGTTTTCATTGTCTTGAATACCATGATCGGAAGCGTCCAGGAACGGAAAAAGGAGATCGGAATTTATACCTCCATCGGCATGGCGCCCTCCCATGTGTCCATTATTTTTATTGCCGAAGCGGTTTCCTATGCCGTATTGAGTGTGGTCATGGGCTATCTCCTTGCCCAGTTGACGGTGAAGGTCTTTGCAGGAACGGCCCTTCTCAACGGGCTGACCGTTAACTATTCCTCCCTTGGCGGGGTTTTTGCCATGGCCATGGTCATGTTGGTGGTGGTCCTGTCCTCTATTTATCCGTCCCGGATAGCGGCGGCCATCGCCATTCCCGATGTCGAAAAATCCTGGGAAATGGCCAAAGCAGAAGGCAACACCCTTTCCATTGAACTGCCGTTCCTGATCAAGGATAGTGAAGCCTTAAGCCTTTGTGGATTTCTTTATCAATTATTTGATTCCCACCGGGCCATATCCCATGGTATTTTCTCCGTGGGCAGACTGGAGATGATCCCCTTGTCCGAACCTCCTTCAGACGGAAAAGAGGGAGAGGCGCCCCTGGGCGATTTTCAAATCGATTTTACAGCCTGGCTGGCTCCCTTTGACCTTGGGGTGATGCAGCAGGTCCGGTTTGATATAAAGGGTTCCCTCCAGTTTCAACACTACAGGGAAATCAAGATGGCCATTATCCGGCAGGCGGGTGAGCACAATACCTGGTGGCGGGTGAACAAAAGATTTGTTAACCTGATACGCAAACAACTGCTGGTCTGGCGGGCCATGCCCATGTCCGAAAAAAACAGTTTTGCCGATGTTATGGCATCCCGGACCGGAAGAAAGGACAGATCCATTGTTTAAACCCAGAAGAGAAGGAGAAACCATCCGGCCCAGGGCCTTCATCCTTGGATGTGTTCTGGCGGTTCTCATCTGTGCGCTCACCCCTTTCAACAATGTCTACCGGAATGCCACTCCCCTGGGAGGCGGGTATTTCCCCCTGGCGCCCTTTTATATATTGTTCTGGCTGACCCTCATTACCGTCCTTTCCGGGAAATGGTTCAAGGCGGAACCCCTTTTGACCGGGCTGGAACTGGTCTTTACCTGGGGACTCATGGTGCTGGTGTCGGGGATAGCCTATACCGGGTTTGCCAGAACCTTTTTCATCAATCTCACGGCCCCCTTTTAT
>JAABTB010000070.1 GCA_011390085.1 Desulfobacula sp. | reverse complement strand
AGCGCCGGCAGTGGTTGACCCGCTGATGCTGCCGTTGGTGACGGTGATGTGGTGCATCTGTTTTTCTTCCAGCATTTTCTGAATCAGGGACGGATAGGCTTCCTGGGGCTCCACCCCCAGCCCCGCCGTCAGGGAATCCCCGAGAAAGAGGATGCGGACCGGTGCTTCGGCACTGAAAAGGGGAGTAAAAATCAGGAAAAGGAAGCAAATCAAAAAAAATCGTTTCATGGGGTCAGTCTCGCATAAAACAGGGTTTCAAGGTGCCGGACCTCTTTTTTCCGCTCAGGGGCCAGAAAATGCCGGTAAAGCGGGTCGTCCGGAAGAAGCGGGATTTGCAGGACATCCCTTTCCAGGATGGACAGCACCTCCACGGACACATCACAGGACGGATATCCCTTGTCGTCGATGAGAATGGTCTTGTCCGGTTTCAACGGGACGATATTGTTGATGTCCACCAGCTTGAAACCGGCATCCTTCATTACGATCAGATTGCCGATACCGGCAAGGTCCGGGATATAGCCCGAAGAATGGATCATCTGCCGCGTTCTTTCAACAAACCGGCCAATATTTTCCCGGACTTTTTTGAGCCATACCGGGTATTCCATCCGGGTGTCGGACAGGGAGGTGAACATATCCTTGAGGGGTTCTTTGATGGAAAGCCGCCAAGGATCGAGAATTTCTCCCTCGACATATTCCTGGAGGCCGCAGAGAACGATTTCCCGTTTTCCCCGGATGGCATAATCCACCATGAATTCCTCTGATGCGGCAATGAGATCAGGGCCAAGATGGTTTAAGAGGACCCTGTATTTCTGGATTTCCGTTAACACCTCTTCTTTTGATACAAACCGGTTCCGAAGAATTCTGAACATTTTTCGAGGCCTGGCCCGGGGAAAAAGCCGGATACCGTCGATGATCTCCCCCCGGGTTTCCTTTTCTACATCCCCGGCCGACAGAACCTCAAAGATGAGGGAACGAAGTCCGGACCGGTAATACCTGCGGAACAGATAAGGGCCCGAGCCCTTGATAAAATTCAGCCCCAGCACCTCATCTCCGGAAAGGACGTTTCTGTCCCTGATATCCATTGCCTTGTCCATGGCTCAAAAGTTTACAGGGTTTCCTGTCAATTTACAAGCATAGGATATGGACCCGACACCAGGAGGCAATCGGCATTCAATTCGGCAATGGGTCAGTTTGAAATCAGGTGGGACACATAGCCGTTGGCCGGAGCGGTTTTAACCTGCTCGGGGGAGCCTGTCTGGGTGATTCTGCCGTGTTCGTAAATGATGATCTGATCCGAGACGGCGGAGGCCTCATCAAAATCATGGGTCACGAGGATGGCAGGGATGTTGAAGGTGTTCCGTACTTCTTTTAAAAATTCCCTCATTTCAAGGCGGAGGGGACGGTCCAGGGCGGAAAAGGGCTCATCCAGGAGCAGCATCCTGGGCCTTCGGATCAGGGCCCGGGCAAAGGCCACCCGCTGCTTCTGACCCCCGGATATTTCCGAGGGAAATCGGTTCTCAAGCCCGGTGAGTTTGAAGGAGCGGATCAGGTCTCCGGCCCGGTCCTGTTTTTCATTTCCGGAAAGAAGGGGTGCCCCGTAGAGGATGTTCTGCCATACCGTCATGTGAGGGAAAAGGGCCAGGTCCTGGAAAACATAACCGAACAGCCTTTTCTGGGGAGGCAGATCCGTTTTGGACAGGGAATCAAAATACAGGGTGTCGTCCAGGCGGACAACTCCTGAATCCGGCTTTATCAGGCCTGCTATCAACTGGAGAGTCATGGATTTCCCGGCTCCGGAAAACCCGAAGAGAACAGCCGGCTCATGGCCGATCTCCCATTCGATGTTTAAAGAAAACCCGTTGACCTTTTTTTGCAGATTGACGTAAAGCCCCATCAGAACGTCCTTTTTGAATACCGGTTGGCAATGTAGAGGAAAAGTCCGGATATCAGGGTCATGAGCATTACCAACCCATGAGCCTTGTTCCATTCTCCGCTGTTGGACAGGCTGTAGATGGCAATGGGCATGGTCTCGGTCTTGCCCGGCAGGTTTCCGGCCAGCATGAGGGTGGCCCCGAATTCTCCCATGGAACGGGCAAAAGCGAGCACGGCCCCGGCGATAATACCCCGTCTTGCCAGGGGAAGAATCACCTTCAGGGCCGTATTGATTTCGGAATGCCCGAGGGTATAGGAGGCATTGATGAGATTTTTGTCAACGGATTCAATGGCCGCCCTGGCCGTCTTGATCATGAGGGGCAGGGCCACCACATAGGAGGCGAGCACGGCTGCATACCAGGTGAACATGATGGTCCACCCGGTCCATTGATAAATAAAGCCGCCCAGGAGTCCGTTCCGGCCGAAAACGATAATCAGATAATAGCCCGTAACCGTGGGCGGCAGCACCAGGGGAAGGGTGAAGATCATGTCCAGCGCCTCGCGGCCCCTGAATTCCTTCCGTGCCAGGAGATAGGCTGCCGGTATCCCGGTCACCACGATCAGGAGCGTTGACAGGCAGGCCACCTGCAGGGACAGGCGCACGGAAAAAAGAATGGATTCCATGTCAAGCCCTATCGAACAGCTTTAAAACCATAATTTTTGAGAACCGCCTGACCTTCGTCGGAAAGAAGCAGTGCGATGAAGGCTCTGGCCTCGGCCTCATATTTTGATCCTTTGACCACGGCTACGGTATAAACAGCCGGTTTATGACTTTTTTCAGGAGCAGCAGCCACAACCCTCACTTCTTTTGACCGGACAGCGGCATCCGTGGCAAAGACGACGCCTGCATCCACTTCGTTTCTGGCCACATAATCCAGGACCTGCCGTACATTTTCCGTAAAAATAAATTTATCTTTGATAGAACCGGAAATCTTATAAAAATGGAACACATCTTCAGCATATTCTCCGGCTGAAACAGTCTTTGGGTTGCCCACGGCAATCTTTTTGATCGCTGCAGAATTCAATCCCTCAAAGGAATTCAAAGCTGTTTTTGAATCGGCCGGGACAATCAGAACCATATTGTTCAAAGTGAATTCGGCACGGGTGCCGGCCACGGTAAGCTCCAGCGCATCCGCCTCATCCATAAATTTTTTCGCGGCGGGGGCAAAGACATCCACGGGTGCCCCTCCGGCAATCTGCTTGAGAAGGTTTCCCGCGGCTCCAAAATTAAAGATGCACCCGGTTTTGGTGTTGGATTCATAGCGTTTGCCGATTTCCTCAAATGAATTTTTAAGGACAATGGATGCGGATACGGTAATTTCCTTTGAACCTGCAAAGGCAAAGGAGGTGAGTCCGAGGTAAAGCAAAGCGATTAAAAGATAAGCTGTTCCTATTTTTTTCATTTCAATTTCCTATGATTATGATTTTTCTGTGGGGATCAAGGTTTTTAAAGCCGGCCGCCTGTATTTTATTATCCTGATTTTCCAAAGGAGCAGGCCGGAAATCTGCAGGGCTTGCAATTCAGGCAGAGGCCGCCGTGGCTCAGACGGGCAAGATCCCTTGACCCTGGTTTTTCCCCGGCCATGATCCGCGGCAGGATCAGGTCGAAAATTGTGGTCCTGTGATAGAGCCCGCAGGCCGGAAGCCCCATAATGGCCGTATTTTTATGATACCCCAAAAGGAACATGGCCCCCGGAAGCACGGCTGCGGAATAGTGGATCTGTTCAAAACCCGAATCCTCGATCCCGGCCTTTGTCACATCGTCCGGGTCCACGGACATGCCGCCGGTGGTGATGATGAGATCGGTATCCTTTTCAAGATAGTTCCGGATCTGCCAACTGATCATGTCCCGGTCGTCGGGAAGGATGACGGCTTCTTCCAGGACGGCTCCCAGGTCCGTTGTCTTCTGCTCCACAATGGCTTTGAACCGGTCCTGGATCAATCCATTATAGACCTCATTCCCAGTGATGATGAGCCGGATTTTCAGCGGTTGGAAGATTTTAACGCTGAAAATAGGGTAATTCTCCCGGGCAAAATTCACGGCCGCATCAAGATCGGTCCGGTGAATCACCAGGGGGATGGCCCGGGTGGCCGCAAGGCTCTGGTTTGTTTTGACGGTTGTATAAGTATGGATGGAGGCGCACATTACATCCCGGAGCATATTGAACTCTTCCAGGGCCTGAATATTGACCTTAAACAGTCCGGGATAGTCGGCCCTCAGCTCCAGTTTTCCCTCCGCCGGGGAAGCGGAAAAGGTGACGCCGGGTCCTGACAGGGCAGCAGCCAGCTCCAGCACGGCGTCATCTTCATGCACCTCATCGTCGCCGAGATCCAGAACATAGAGATTGTTTTTGCCCATCCGCATCAAACGGCACAAATCCCCTGAGGTGATTTTATGGCCTTTTTTAAAGGCCGGGCCCTTGGATTCCCCGGAAATGACCTCGGTCACGTCATGGGCAAGGGTTGTGCCCACGGCCTCTTCAACGGGTATGGTTCTGAAGGCCTTGACTTTTTTGGTTCTATACATGTTTTTTTTCTTTTGTGCCGATAGGTTCAAAATAGCTTCCCAAGGCGCAGGGCCTGCAGAGGATACGGTCGTTTTTCATGACTTCCCGCTTGTCCCGGACCACCTGTCCGCAGTTTTGGCAGACGGCCTTGAACCTTGTGGGGCCAGGCATATCGGAAGCCTTTACCGTCACCCGGACTTCTTCAACGGTAAATAGATCGTGAAGGCTCATTCGCTTATAGGCTTCCAGTTGCTGCTGGTGTTTATCCTCGATTTCCGGGGCATATTCATGAGCCAGGCCCCTGGCCGTTTCTCTGGATACGATCCTGAAGGCCTTGCCCGTCTCAAGATGGACAAAGGTGGCGGCCATGATGCCGTTATCTATAAATTTTAAGGATCTCCGGCCCAATTTCACGCCGGTGACAAAGGAAACAGCATCGGCGGCGCACCGGTCTATTTCCACATACACAAGGAGTTTTTTGATCTGGGGCAGTTCTCTCGGATTGTCCAGGCCCAGGAGACGGCATCCTTCCATGGCCATGCGAACGCCCACCACTTGTCCGGGGCAAAGGTGGCCATGGGCCTCCGCCGATCCTTTTAACAGGGTTTCAAAATCTTCCATGGGTGTCTGCCAAATTTATGGTATGGATTTGGGTCAGTCATAAAATTGACCTTATGTTAAGATTAATATAAGGTCAAGGGGATTTTTTTATCAAAAACAGTCCGGTCGGTTTTAACCATGAGAAATCATATACATTGAATTTAAAAGGATGTATAAGGGTGAAAACATAAAAGACAGTTAATAAAGGCCAAAGATGAAGCTTAGATCCAGCCAGTTTCTTGTTGCCGATGACGGTGGCATCATCATGGGTGCAGGCCGATTGGCCATCCTTGAATCCATTGACCGGACCCGGTCCATCAACCAGACCGCCAAAGAGCTGAAAATGTCCTATAAAAGCGTGTGGAGCAAGATCAAATCAACGGAAAAAAATTTCGGAAAGCCTGTGGTTCTCTCCGACAAGATTACAGGAACAAAACTGACCGATGCGGGCAGGGCCCTGCTCGAACGCTACCGGGAATTGAAAGACCGGTGCATCCGGGATGATGACGCGATCTTTGAGGATATTTTTCCCGGCCGGGGAGAAGCCTAAAGAGTTGTTTTCAAAGGGACCATGCCGATGCCGATGGATTTAAATGTATCAACCTATCTTCTTTTGTTTGTCACCGGCCTTTGCGCCGGGTTTGTGGATTCCATTGCCGGCGGCGGAGGACTCATCGCCCTTCCCGTGCTTTTCAGTATCGGCCTGCCGCCCCAGATGGCATTGGGGACAAACAAGCTTCAGGGCAGCTTCGGCACCCTGGCCGCCTCCTATAATTATATTAGAAAAGGGGTGGTAAAATTCAATGAAAACGTTTCAGGCATCCTGTTTACCCTGATCGGCGCGGCCCTGGGGGCCTGGGCCATACAGTTGATGCAGGCCGGGTTTATCGAACGGCTCATACCGGGCCTCTTATTATTCGTATTTTTTTACACCCTATTTATGAAGAACCTGGATACGGGCACCGGGAATCCCAGAATGCCGAATCTGCTGTTTTATCTTCTGTTCGGGCTGGGCCTCGGGTTTTATGACGGCTTTTTCGGACCGGGGACAGGCTCTTTCTGGACCGCTGCCCTGCTCATCGTCATGGGCATGAACATGAAAAAAGCCTCCGGAATTACGCGCATCATGAATTTTACAAGCAATATCGTCGCCTTATCGGTCTTTGTCATCGGCGGCAATGTGATCTATTCCATAGGCCTTTGCATGGCTGCCGGGCAGGTCATTGGCGCCCGGGTCGGCTCCAGCCTGGCCATCAGAAAAGGCGCAAAATTCATCCGTCCCGTCTTTTTGACCGTTGTCTTTTTAACGATTCTTCGGCTGGCCTGGAAAACCTATTTTTAAACGTTTAAAACCGGACATTTGAATTCCTCAGATTTCCCCTTCAGGAGTTCTGATTTCCTGTTTTGCATCCCCTGCGGGGTCCCGATTCCGAAAGCGGGCCCTGTTCATTCATGAATATCCTATTAATTCATCTGGTTCCGGACGCTGTGTCCCCGGGCAGAGATCCGGCATTCAATTTGCATTCAAGAATGGGGTTTGTTGTGCTGATTTACGGATAATGGAAAAAGAAACCCATACCATGACCAAAACAGATATTCCGGAGCTCATCCGCCTGACCCGGCAGGAGTATTCAGATTCCTATGACGCCATGAACTGGCTCACACCTGAAAAGGCCGGCAGGGCCTCAAGAGAGAGGGATTCCCTGATCAATCGGATTTTTTCCCATTCTGCCGGACCTGGCTGGCGGTTTTCCAAAACCAAGGTGTTTACCCATTCCATTTCCCCGGGGTGTGAGCTATGCGGCCGGGGAGACTGGTCCTGTCTTTTTATAAACGGGATCTGCAATGCCCGGTGTTTTTATTGCCCCTCGGCCCAGAATGAAAAAGGCCGGCCCATGACCAGCACCCTGGAATTCAATACCCCCCAGGATTATGCCGATTATGTCAAGCTTTTCAATATCAAGGGGGTCAGCTTCAGCGGGGGGGAGCCCCTCATGACCTTTGACCGGGTCCTGCTTTTTTTAAAGACTTTACGTTCCAGGGTATCACATCCCTTATATATCTGGATGTACACCAACGGCCTCCTGGTCACGGAGGATAAATTAAAGGCCTTAAGGGACAGCGGTCTTGATGAAATCCGCTTTGACATCAGCGCGGACCATTATCATCTGGACGCCTTGAAAAAGGCTGTCGGTGTTATCCCCTGCGTCACCGTCGAGATACCTGCCATCCCCGAGGATCTGGAAAACACCCGGGAGATCATTCGGCAGCTCCACCATGAAGGTGTCAACCACCTGAACCTCCACCAGATCCGGTGCACTCAATTTAATAAAGACCGGCTCATCAAGAGAGGGTATACCTTTGTTCACGGGCCCAAGGTCACGGTTCTTGAAACCGAGCTGGCCGCTCTGGAACTGATCCTGTATTCCCTGGAAAAAAACATTGGCCTACCTGTCAACTACTGCTCGTTTACCTATCGCCACCAATTTCAGAGGGCAGGGGCTCAAAGGAGAAATGCCCTTTTGATCAAGACCGCCCAGGAAGATGTCACCCCCACGGGCCATATCCGGACCCTGAGCATCAGCGGGAAATCAAAAATCCTGGCTCGCGTTCACCAGCACCTTTTGTCGACAAAGAGCGACCCTTTGTTGTGGCGGTTATCCAAGGACGGGGACCAACTCTTTTTCAATGCCTGCCTGTGGCCCCTGATGGATTTTTCATCTGTCCAACTCAAGATCGCTTACAGCGGTACAGCTTTAAAGAGTGCGGTGTCTTTTCGCCACCCGTTCAAAGAAATCCGGTTGAACAAGAAAATAAAGGTGGTGGTCGAAAGGCATACAAAGCTTCCGGGCCTTTGGCTTGAAGGAGAACAGATCCGTCAATTCGGCAGTGCCTTTATCCTGCCGGGGGAGGATCCGGATGGCGGATCACTGGCCCCGGACCTGCTGAACGACCTCAGCAGGTATGAGTCTTTTATTCCGGGGTTGGCAGATTATTGTTGAGCATGATACCGCCGAAGTCGGCCTTGGTGACGCCCTCATCGCTCCATCCGAAAGCCTCACCGTTCAGGATGATTTTTTCTTTGTTGAACCAGATTGTCAACTCATCCGGATCCTGCTTCTTTGCTTCGGCTTCGATGTTTGGTGCATCAATTTTGTAGAGATTATGGGTATACCTTATGGTTTTGGATAATTGCTCGTCGGAGCGGATGATCTGGGACTTGAAGACCATTTCGATATCATAGCCGTTTTTTTCGGTATTGTCCGCTGCCAGTTTTTCGCGAACGAGAGAGATGGAGATCTCCGCAGAACGCTTTTTCTTTATAAAGGATTTGATGGGAAGGACATCTTTAAAGGTCAGCACCGTCATCTCCGGGAAATCGGGCATCACGTCCGCATTGTCAGGATAGAAATCCTTCTCCCCGGCCTCGTTCTTTAAACGCAACGTCACCAGGGAATTTTCAGCCATCCAGCCCGTCGGCAGAAAAAGGGTGATATTGTCGCCCTTAAAAACATTGAGGGGGTTGAGAAGAGACTTGTCCGCAACCTGCAGCAACACGCGGTCAAATTCAGGTTGTATTTTTTTCAGGATATCACTGTTCCGAATTTCCCCGTAGAGCCACAGCAGATCATAATTATTCACCTTATCGTTTTCCATCACCATATCCA
>JAABTB010000069.1 GCA_011390085.1 Desulfobacula sp. | reverse complement strand
GATCTCGGTCTTTCTTTTTTAGGGGGAAGAGGCTTTATGACCAATGGTTCTTCCATTGATTTAGACTGCGGCTCCGGACTGATTTCTTCTGGGGGAAGGTGACGGCCCACCTCGGTCTTTTCAGGTTCGGGAGCCGGTTTCGGCGTCAGGGCTGAGCAACCGGTCAGGAAAATCAGACCCATGACAATGAGAGCCCATTTAAAATGAGGGCAATATTTTTTTAATTTCATTCCAGACCTTTTCAAGATTTGAAGAGCATTCGTGTTGACGGCAGAGAGTCTCCGGCTGATTTTCCGAAAGAAAGATCTCTTCCATGACCCCGGGACAGCAGCCTTCCCTTGCAATTTCTCTGCTGTCGGCGCAGATGGTCAGGGTTTCAATCCCCGACGGCAGGGGCAGCCATTCCCCGGATACGTACTGGGGCAAGGCTTTCATCAGGTCGGCCCAGATGGGAAGGGCAGCCGTCGCGCCGGTTGCCTTGATCGAGTCATTGTTGTCAAATCCAACCCAGACCAGGGCCGTCAGGTTCGGGGTATACCCCACAAACCAGGCATCCTGGGAATCATTGGTGGTTCCGGTTTTTCCGGCCACCGGCCAGGTCACGCCCATTTGTTTCAATGACCGTGCCGTGCCGTCACGCACCACATCCCGCATGAGATCACTCATCATATAGGCCTTGGCCGGGGTGGTCAAGCGTTCGATGGTGGCATGGCGGCTTTCGATGGTCTTGCCGCCGGTATCCGCCACTTCCCGAATGGACAGCGGAAAAGGAAGCACCCCGTCGGCCGGGAATACACAATAGGCCCGGGCAAGGGACAGGGGCTCCACTTCCAGGGTGCCTAGTGCCATGGACGGATAAGGATCATCCGGAGCAGAAAAATGAAAGGTCCGGGCGATTTGGGTAATCCGGTCAAGACCCATGCCGTAGGCCAGGTTCACCGTGGCCAGGTTCTGAGACTGGGCCAGGGCTTTTCTGAAACTGACCACCGGCTCTGCCTGGGCATAATAGTTTTTCGGTGTCCAGGGTTGGCTGTTTACCATGAAGGTCTGGGGAGAATTATCCAGCATGGATACGGCGGTATATTGATCCAATGCCGCCAGATAGACAAAGGGTTTAAAAGCGCTTCCCGGCTGACGCCTGGCCTGGACGGCCCGGTTGAACTGGCTGACGCCGTAGTCCCTGCCGCCCACCATGGCCAGGATATACCCGGTTTTCGGCTGCATGACAATGACGGCACCTTGAAGGCTTTCCCCCGGATTCTGCCGTTTCAGGGCCGGGTTGGCGGCTTCCAGGCGTTCAAGGCCCTTCTTCAAAGCCTTTTCCGCCGCCGACTGGACTTCTGTATCAATGGTGGTAAAAATGGACAACCCCTCGCTGGACAAGGTTTCACGGCTGTAGAGGCTGGTCAACTGCCCGGTGAGATAATCCATAAAATACGGGGCCTGCTGGTGGTAGCCGCGATAGGGCGCCGGTTTGACTATCTTGGCCTTTTCTTCCTCGAGCGATTCTGCCGTAAGCCACCCGTTTTTATGCATGGCCTCCAGCACGTCGTTTCGTCGGGCCGTGCAGCGCTCAAGATTCCGGTGCGGTGAAAATGAATTGGGGGCCTTGATCAACCCGGCCAGGACCGCAGACTCGGACACGGACAGGTCTGCGGCGGATTTATCAAAAAAGAACCGGGAGGCCTCACCAATGCCGTTGATGGAAACCGGCCCCTCCTGGCCGAAATAAATTTCATTCAAATACATTTCCAGGATTGTGTCCTTGTCGAATTTATATTCCAGGATCCCGGCAATGAGGAGTTCCTTGAATTTGCGGCTCAAGGTCCGCTCCGGCGTCAGAAAATAATTTTTAGCCAGTTGCTGGGTGATGGTGGAGCCGCCCTGGCTGATTCCCCATTCCTTGATATTGGTGAACAGTGCCCGTAAAATCCCCCGTATTTCAATACCGGAATGGTCATAAAACCCACGATCTTCCGCTGCCATCACCGAATGAAGGAGATGCGCCGGCAGTTGGCCGATGGAAATCAGTTGCCGGCGTTCCCGGTCCGGTCCGTAATAAAGCATCAATACTTCGGGTTCCAGTTCCAGTATAGCCCCTTTTGTATCCATATCGCTCCGGGTGATGGAGGTCACCCGGGAGTCTTTGAGCCCAACCCATACCGAGGCGCTTTGCTGCTCATGAAAGGGCGAGTGAAACTCATGAAGATAGATCTCAAGGGCTGTCTTTGAAAAACGCATTTCCCCCGGCCGGGAAGGGGTGCCTGAAACCGGCCGATATCCTAAACGATCCAGCTTTTCGAGCAAAAGAGGGGGATTCAAGGCTTGACCGGGGTAAAGCAGAGTGATGTCGGAATAAATCTTTGAGGGAAGATCCCAGAGGCGGCCGGCAAACCGTTTATCCATGCCTTCCGTCAGATTGGCAAGATAGAGGACGGTCGCTACTCCGGCACCCCCTAAAAAGAAGAGGCAGACAATAATCAGAAGACCGAAAAAACGCCAAGCCGGTTTTTTTTTATTCTTAACAGATTTTTTCATACCGGATCTAATTACCACAAATCGATACGGATAGGCAACCTGGATCTTAAAATCAGGGTTGCCTATTCCAGCTTCCTGGTGGTTTTTTATGCTTTGACGAACAATAAAGGGTCTTTAGTCCGAAGGGACAAACGGCGGAACAAATGCCGCAGTTATGCCCTTTGTGAAACTGAAAATAATTTTCTTTTTTCCATTGATCACAGGCCATTACATCCAGGATCGCTTCACGGGGTATCCCCGGATACCATGCCGTGCCTGTCAAAGCAGATGCGGGACAGGCATCGACACAACGGCGGCAGTCACCGCAAAAATTCCTTTCCAGGGAAGGCCCGCAAGGCAGTTCAATGTCGACGAAAACGGTCCCCAACCGAACCCATGGCCCGAAGGGCCGGGTAATGAGCTGGCAATGACGGCCTACCCAGCCGATCCCGGCCCGCGTTGCCGCTGTCTTATGCGGGAAATCCCCCTTGATATTCACGGTATCGGTACGGCTCGAAGCCGCCAGCGCCAGGGACCGATAGCCCCTCTGTTTGAATTCGGCAGCCAATGCCGTGGAGATCGAATTGAGCTGATGGTTCACGCGGCTGTACTCATCGGCATAGTCCTGGTTCGGCCCGTTCCGGATATCGGCCATGATCCGTGGATTCATGGGAAAAGCCCACGAAAGGGCAAGGTCAAATCCTTCTCCGGTTTCGTCCCGGGGTGTGGAAAAATCCTTAAGGTCTGCCGCGCCCCACAGGACAAACCCATTTTCGGCCATCCACTGACTCAGCCAGGTCGGAATAATGTTCTCTTTAGAATTGCAGGTTTTCAAGTTTCACACACAGTGCCGCCTCCCGCTTTCTTTCATCATTTTTTTCGGTAGCCAGGTATGCATCACATTTTGAACAATTTAAACCGCAATAGGCTATCATTTTTCCCCTTTGTAAAATTATTTGGTCTTTGATAATCCACTATGCCCGCCGTGAAGCCATGTCAAGCCTTAAAAACCGAACGCCGGACATCGGGAATTTATTTCAGGATGAAAATCAATCCGGCACATCGTTTGCTGACCATAAAACTAATGCCGTGATTCATGGAAGATGGGAGATTGAGCCTGCTGCTTGAAGGATGCGGCAAGCACAAGACCGTGAAGGTGGCGGTGTGCCGTGATAGAATCGTCGGCATGTGTACGGCTCAAACTCGCATATCCACAGCCAGGGGAGACATAACCGCGGTGGTGGAAGCGGGGAAAAAATCATGGTGGTGGGCTGTGACCCCAAGGCCGATTCAACCCGGCTCCTGCTCAACGGCCTTGCCCAGAGAACGGTTCTCGACACCCTGCGGGCCGGGGCATCTCCCCGGCTGAGTTAAAGGAATTGTATTTTTTTGTTACGGGATGATGCAGTTTCTCCCTGGATCTTATTTTTCAGCCATCATTCTTCCGAGGGATTTCAGTGCCTGAAATTTTATTTTGGCAAAATGCGCTTTCATGGCTTTGCAGGTTTCTTCTGCATCATGGGAGACAACCGCATTGAATATATTCCGGTGTTGTGACCCCACAGGGTCTTCGGACTGAATAAAAAGAAGACCGGCCCGATACTTGAGATATAAAAGGTCGAACAGATATCTGAGCATCTGTACCTGAATTTTCCGGCGTGACAGTGACGCCAGGGTCAGATGAAATTCCTTATCCTTGAGCAGGCATTCATTCAGATACGATTCCTCATCTGATTTTTCCCCGGTATGCAGAAGCACCCGTAGATTTTTAATCCCGTCTTCATTAAGGTTGGCAATCACGTCCGGGAGCAGGGAAACCTCGATCAGCTCCCGCATATCATAAATTTCCTGGACTTCCTGAATGCTCATGGGTTCCGTGGAATAGCCCCTGTTGGGCTCATACCGGACGATCCCCTGGAATTCAAGATGCTTCAAGGCCTGGATGATGGGTGTAAGGCTCATGCCAAGACGATCTGCCAACTGGCGGTACGATATCTTCTGGCCAGGCGAAATCTCATTGGTAAAAAGAATCTGTTTAATGCCTTCATAGGCAATCTGGGTGTGGCTGGCATCCGGCATTACGATTTTTTTCCGGTTTTTTACTGACACTCATTCTCTCCCTTTACGGCATTTGTAATAAGATTTTGTTTTTTATCCTTTATTTGTAAATTTAATTAAGTTTTAGAATAGATGCGATTGCCCTGATTGTCAATCGACAAAAAATTTTAAAATTCATAATATACTGAATTTTAAAAAATAAATTATGAGCAAAGGGAAAATAGGCAAATTGAAATAAAAAATAACTTGACACGCAAATGAACAATGAATTAAGTCTGAATAAATATTTAATTAAATTTGAATATCAATAAATATATAATTATAATAAACTTAATTAAATTAAATAGTTAAATTTAAATTAGTTAATTAAATAATAATTTTTGGTTTGATAAGCACATCATTCCCGGATGCGGGTCCGGGATGAGAAGGGAATGAAAATGAAAGGTGCGGATGTAATTGTCAAAATGCTGGAACAATATGATGTCAAGGTCATATTCGGTGTTCCCGGAGATACCAGTATCCCTTTATATGAAGCACTCTATGATTCAGGAGGGGATCTGCGGCATGTGATGGCCAGGGATGAACGGTCTGCATCCTTTATGGCAGACGCCTATGCCAGGATTTCTCACAAACCCGGTATCTGTGAATGTCCCAGCGGTGCCGGTGCCCTGTATTCACTCCCCGGCGTGGCAGAGGCCGATGCCTCATCAGTGCCGGTGATCCTTTTTACATCCGACAACCCGATGAACGGCGAGGGGAAAAAGACCATTACCGAACTTGATTGTCAGCGGCTGTTCGAACCGGTTACCAAATGGTCCTGCCTGGTCAAGGATATTTCCCGGATCCCCGAAGTGATCCGGCGGGCCTTCCGGGTTGCCACAACAGGGCGCCCCGGTGCCGTTCATCTGGCCTTCCCCCAGGAATGCCTGAAAGGGGAATACCCGGAGACCGGTCATGACATCTATGGTGAACCGGAATGTTGCAACTACCCGGCTTTCCGGACCCGGGGCAGCCGGGCAGGGCTTGAAAGCCTTGCCGCCCTGCTGCTGGATAAAGGCAAAAAAACCGTTATCATCGCGGGCGGCGGCGCCAAACATTCCCAGGCAGAGGAAGAAATCAGGGCGTTGGCGGAATTTATGGGAATCCCTGTGGTAACAACGATTTCGGGCCAGGGCATCATGCCGGACCACCACCCCCTGGCACTGGGGGTCATCGGCGACAACGGTTTCCATCCCCATGCCATCCGGGCGGTGGAAGAGAGCGACACCCTGTTTTATATCGGGTGCAAGATCGGGTCGGTGTCCACAATCAAATGGACCCTTCCATCTTTCAAGCCTGAAAGAAATATCCTCCAGGTGGATCTTGACCCGGTCATGCTGGGCAATAATTATCGAAACAGAATCAGTGTGGCCGGAGATGCCAGGCTGGTTTTAAAGGATTTGCTGGTGCTCCTGGGCGAGGCCGGAACCATAGACGGCCCAAGGGAGTGGGTAGAGGGTCTGAACCGGAAACGCCGGCAATTCTGGCAGGAATCGGAAACGGATTTTTTGTCCCGGGCCTTCCCCATCAAACCCCAGCGGGTGATTTCGAGCATCAACAAGCATCTCGGTCCCGGGTCCATTGTCATTGCCGATGCAGGCACCCCGACCCCCTATATTACCCGGTACCTGCGGTTATGTGATAACAGGTCCACATTTATCATCCCCCGGGCATTCGGCGGGCTCGGGTATGCCATCCCAGCCCTTGCCGGGGCTTACTTTGCCCGGCCCGATGCCGTGCTGGTAGGAATGTTCGGTGACGGTAGCCTCGGCATGTCGGCCGGTGAACTGGAGACCCTGGTCCGGCTCAATATCCGGGCAGTCCTGATCCATTTTAACAATGCCTGTTTCGGTTGGATCAAAGCCCTGCAGGCCATTCATACCCGGGATAAATTCTTCTCCGTTGACTTTTCAACCGGGGACCCGGCAAAAGTAGCGCAAGGGTTTGGAATGGAGGCCCATCGGATCACTTCCCCCGATATGCTGGACAGTGCCTTGGAAAAAGCCTTTTCAACAGACGGGCCGGTTTTCCTTGATGTTGTTACGGAATCAGAGGTCACGGCGCTTCCGCCGGTTTATTCCTGGATCCATAAAGTCAACGGGGAACACCATGGAAGTTTTACGAAAAGCAACACTAAAAAATGAAAAATCTGATATGAAATAAAGTCCTGAAAGGAGATCAAGACATGGATATTGTGGTTATCGGAGGAGGCTGGGCCGGCTGTGCCGCAGCGCTCGCAGCTAAAAAACAGGGTGCCCGGGTGACGCTGGCGGAACGGACGGACATGCTTTTAGGGACAGGCCTGGTCGGAGGCATCATGCGCAATAACGGGCGCTTTACGGCGGCCGAAGAACTCATCGCCATGGGGGGAGGAGAGCTTCTGATACTGACCGACAGGCATCTGCTCCACAAGAACATCAATTTCCCCGGCCACAATCATGCCTGTCTCTATAATGTCGGTACCATCGAACCTGCCGTCCGGCAGTTGCTTTTCGATCAGGGCGTGACCGTCCTGATGAACACAAGAATAACAGACGTAACAGTAAAAAACGGCTGGATTGAAGCGGTTGAAGGAAAAAGCGGTCATGAACCGGTTGAACTCAAAGGGGATGTCTTTATTGACACCACGGGCACAGCCGGCCCGCCGGCATTGTGTACCAAATATGGGAAAGGCTGCGCCATGTGCATCCTCAGGTGCCATTCCTTTGGAGGCCGTGTCAGCATTGCCGGAAAAGCCGGGGTAAGGGAGATGATCGGGCAAAAACAAGGCCAGACCGGTGCCATGAGCGGTTCGTGCAAACTGCACAAGGGGTCCTTGTCATCCGAGATCCGTCACCGGCTTGAAGAAGACGGGGTAGCCGTCATACCGGTCCCGAAGTCCCTCAGGACGAGCGGCAAGCTGTCCATGAAAGCCTGCCAGCAGTATGCCATAGACGAATTTGAAGAAAATGTGATCCTGCTGGATACCGGTCATGCAAAACTCATGAGCCCGTTTTTCCCTTTGGAATTGCTTAGGAAGATTCCCGGACTTGAAAATGCCAGGTATGAAGACCCTTACGCAGGGGGGAAAGGAAATTCCGTCCGGTTCCTGGCTATGTCCCCCCGGGACAACCGGCTCAAGGTCGAAGGAGTCAAAAACCTTTTCTGTGCAGGGGAAAAGGCAGGGCTTCTGGTCGGGCATACGGAAGCTGTCTGTACCGGGACCCTGGCGGGTTTCAATGCAGCCCGGAATTCCGGAACCCCCATTGTCCTGCCGGAAACCACCGCGATCGGGGATGCCGTCGGCCATGTCCGGGAACAGATGACGGACCGGCAACGGCTGGATTTGAAATTCACTTTTTCAGGATCGGTATTCTTTGCACGAATGAGAGAAAAAGGGTTGTATACAACAGATATTGACATCATCAGGAAAAGAGTGTCGGATGCGGGTTTGACCGATGTGTTCCTGAACCGTTAAAAACCATTAAATAGGAGCTGAAAATGGCAGAACAGATTACAGTAAAAGATCTGGTAATGGTATTGGATACCATTACCGGCGGCCGGGTTATCCGCCCGGGAGGGGCCTCGGCCGGAAAAAATCCTTTTATCGTCACTAAATCCTCCGATATCCCGGGAAAAGCGGTCACCGAGACGCCTGGCCTGGTAGTGGGTGATCCGGACATGCCGGTTAAAAAACTGGCTGTTATGATGACCCTTACGGAAAGCGCCATTGAACTGGCAGGAGCATCAGGGGTCGATGCCATGGTGGCCCACCACCCGGTGGCCGATGCCGCCAATTCAGGGGGTGTTCTTCTGAGAACCTATCTCGGCCTTTATAACCTTGCGATCTTGGAACTCCACG
>JAABTB010000068.1 GCA_011390085.1 Desulfobacula sp. | reverse complement strand
AACTCCACGAGGCATTTCACGGCCTTCACCCGGGGATCGCCTATCTCCACGGCCATGATGCCGGTTTTGTCGACATCAAATACAGTAATATCCCCGGGAACATCCTGTTTGTCGGTAACACCCTCGAAGGTGTCCGCACCCTGGGAGACATGCTGGCAAGGATTGACGGATTCATGGACCTGGATACGGAGGCAAAGCTCCTGGAAAGTGAAAAACAGATACGAAACTGCGCGGACCTGATCGAAACCGCCGTCCTGACCAGGGGCGTCATCCTTGAAGGGAATCCTGATAAAAAAGTCAACAGGATCATGCACATTTTTCCCCACACCGGGTTTACACCGGTCCAAG
>JAABTB010000006.1 GCA_011390085.1 Desulfobacula sp. | reverse complement strand
GAAAGGTGATTTCATCGGCTCCTTCTTCATAATACCGCCCGGCCAGATCCACAGGTTTTCCGAGATTTCTGACGTCGCCTTCCTGCCGCACATCATACTGGTCTCCCTTGGTGACCACCAGATCGCCATGGTCATTGGCTCTCACATCCAGACAGGCGATGATCCTTTTTGAGAGGCCCTTTCCCTTGATGTCAACCGGTTTCCCCGGTTTCAGGTTTTTTTGAGTCATGAAATTTTCAAGCAGCCGTATACCGGCGGACCCGCTTTTTTCCGGGTGAAACTGGGTCCCGATGATATTGCCTTTCTGAACACTACTGACAAAGGCATAGTCATAATCCGTGGTGGTGAGAATGACGGATTCATCTTCCGGCACCACATGATAGGAATGAACAAAATAAAATTTAGCGTCCGGGCCGATTCCCTGCAACACAGGGGAATCTTTTTTCAGGTTGACCCCGTTCCATCCGATATGCGGAACGGCAAGTCCCGTCTTGAAACGCTTGACCCGTCCCTTGAAAAGTCCGATGCTTTCATTGCCGGAAAAATCCTCTTCACTGCCTTCAAAAAGCGCCTGCATCCCCAGGCAGATCCCCAAAAAGGGCCGGTCCGACTGGAGGTATTCCCTCAGGGGCCGGATATAATGCTTCTGATTGAGAATTTTTATCATGTTTTCATAATTGCCCACACCCGGGAAGAGCAGTCGTTCCGCATCTTGTAGATCAGAAGGCGTTTGCACAGTCTTAACCTTACCACCGAGTTTTTCTACGGCATTGACGACACTTCGGACGTTTCCGGCGCCGTAATCCAGAAGAGTGATAATCATTTGTTTTATCCTTCAAATAAAGGGAGCTGCAATAATTTCTCCTTTAGCCCACCCTCAAGTTTTATTGGTTTTCCCATAATATCTGCAATCACAAAGGTAATGTCTGCATCAACGCAAACCGTTTTGGTGTCTTTGTTGAGAATCTGCTGCCGGAAGACGGCGCTCCTGTTTCCGATTTTTTTAAGGCCGGACCGGATGACAATGATATCCCCGACCCTGGCCTGGCTTTTATAAGAAATAATAATATTAACGACAAAAAATGAAAATCCATTTTTCATGAATTCTTCCAGATCCAGATGGTCTTCTAAAAGCCTCCACCGGCCCTCTTCCAGGAATTCCAGATACCTTGCATTATTGACGTGCTGATAAAGGTCGGTGTGATAGCCTCTGATTTTTATTTCCGGTTCCACTTTCAACTCCTGAAGATTGATCCCATCCATACAGCGGAATGTTTTATCATTCAACATCGGTTTTTGAAAGAAAATTATCCTCCTCGGCCGGATCAATCCCTTTTTGCAAAAACGCCCTGGAGGTCATCTTTAAACACAACCGAATGAAATCCCGATGTTTCGAGCCGTTTTATCGTATTCACAATAAACCGGTCATTGGTTTTGATCTTTTTGGGGATACCGGTATAATGGAAAATTTTTGACCGGGGCGCCATGACCCTGAAAAGCCCGTCATAGAATTTTTTCCCGTAAAGATCCCCGGTTTGAGACGTGAATCTCGGGGGATCATGAATCACGCTGTTAAAAGAATTGCTTTCCAGACCGTCAATATATTGGATGATGTCTGCATGGACAAACTCAAGCCCATCCCCATTCCATTTTTTCAGCCAGGGATTCAGGTTGCGAAGCTGGATGACCTCACTGCTTTTTTCCGCTGAGATGACTTTTTTGGCCCCGGCTTTCAGGGCAAAAAAAGCTGAATAGCCAAGACCGCCGCAGGTATCCAGAACCGTATCTCCTGTTGAAACCACCATCCTGGTTTTTTCCTTCGCATCCATCA
Organism: Desulfobacula sp.; assembly: GCA_011390085.1. Lineage (GTDB taxonomy): Bacteria > Desulfobacterota > Desulfobacteria > Desulfobacterales > Desulfobacteraceae > Desulfobacula. The sequence continues at coordinate 16,204 of JAABTB010000006.1, read as the reverse complement.
GGGGATCTATTCCCTTTGAGCGGTGCATCTTGATGCCGTCAATTTCCAGGATGGGGGCCGTTCTGGTGGGAGAAAGCTTATAATAGGCATGGCTCCGGATTTCAAGAGGGGTTAAGGCATTATTCTGGAACCTGAAAATTATATTTCGTCTGGAAGCCACGGCCTCCAGCTTTTTCCGGTCAATAAACACATCAGGGCCCAGGATCAGCCGGTCCTTTTGAATAGGCCACAGGTTTTCCGTCAGGTTGAGATCAAAGGACAAAAGGATTTCATTTTCCCCCTCCTGCATGGCGTTAAGAATGGCGGCCACAGCTTCAAAATGGAAAAAGAACAAGGGTTCCGCCATTTAAAAATCAATACTGCCGGGGGTTCTGGGGAAGGGGATGACATCTCTGATATTGGCGATGCCGGTAATCATCATTAAAAACCGTTCAAAGCCCAGGCCAAAACCGGCGTGGGGAACAGACCCGTATCTTCTGGAATCCAGGTACCACCAGTAATTCTCCAGGGGCAGGTTCATCTGTTTCATCCGCTCTTCAAGCACGTCCAGGCGTTCTTCCCTCTGGCTGCCGCCGATGAGCTCTCCAATTCCCGGAACCAGGAGATCTACGGCGGCAACGGTTTTTCCATCCGCATTCACCCGCATGTAAAAAGGTTTGATCCCCTTGGGGTAATCCGTCAGAAAGACCGGCTTTTTGCAGTATACCTCTGCCAGAAACCGTTCATGTTCGGATTGAAGATCAGTGCCGTATTCAACGGGGAATTCAAAGGCCTGTCCGGATTTTTTCAGGATATCAACGGCTTCGGTATAGGTGATCCGTGCAAATTCCGAATTCAGGAGGGTATCAAGCCTCTCTGTAAGGGTTTTGTCCACAAAATTTTGAAACAGGGACAGGTCTTCGGAGCATTCGTCCACGGCATGGCGGGTCAGGTATTTCACTAATTCTTCCCCGTGATCCATATTGCCGTTTAAATCACAGAAGGCCATTTCCGGTTCCAACATCCAGAACTCGGCCACATGGCGGCTGGTATTGGAATTTTCCGCCCTGAAGGTCGGGCCGAAGCTATACACATCTCCCAGGGCCAGGGCAAACATTTCCGCAGACAATTGGCCGGACACGGTCAGATTGGATTCCCGGCCGAAGAAATCAAGGCTGAAATCCATTTTCCCCATTTTTTGAACGGTTTCAGGATCAAGGCTGGTCACCCTGAACATTTCCCCTGCACCCTCGCAGTCAGAGCCGGTGATCAAGGGGGTGGTCAGATACCGGAATCCCTTTTCCTTATAAAATTTATGAACGGCATAGGCCATTTCCGACCTGAGCCGGAAGGCTGCCCCGAATTTATTGGTTCTGGGTCTCAGGTGGGCAATGGTCCTTAAGAATTCATCGGAATGTCTTTTCTTCTGAAGCGGGTAGGAGTCCGGTGCAAGGTTGATGATCTCAACTTCTTTGGCCTTGATTTCCCATTTCTGGCCCTTCCCCGGAGATTCCACAAGGGTTCCCGAAACCGATACCGAGCTTCCCGTGGTAAGGGTTCCGATTTCTGCATAATTGATCAGACCCTTGTCTGCAATGGCCTGGATATTGGAAAGGCAAGATCCGTCATTGATTTCCATGAAGGAGAATTCTTTTGAGTCCCGTTTTGTTCTGACCCAGCCTTTGACAAGCACGTCTCCGGGGGATTGATCAAGTCTGAGCAGGTTATTGATTTTGGTTCTTTTCATTGCTTTATCCTGGAAAAAATATTAAATTAAAAAATTTGATTACACTCTATACCGAAAAGGTTTTTTTATAAAAATCAGTATCATGCACAAGCAAAATTATCAAGACATCCTTTCTCAGGTTCAGCGGCCCACCCAATATGTCGGCAACGAAATCAATACCATTCGAAAAGATCTGAAAACCGTGGATCTGACCTTTGCCCTGGTATTTCCGGATCTCTACGAAATCGGGACCTCCCATTTCGGGATTCAGATCCTGTATTCCATTTTAAACCGCCATGAAAAGATAGCAGCCGAACGCTTTTTTGCCCCGGCCCCGGATATGGAAGCCCTGCTGTCCCAAAAAAAGATCCCCTGTCTGTCCATGGAATCCAAAAAAGAGTTGAACAGCTTTGACATCATCGGCATCAGCCTTTTGTATGAATTAAATTTTACCAATATTCTTACTCTGTTAAGCCTGTCTTCCATCCCGTTTTACGCAAGAGACAGGGAAGACGTGTTTCCTCTCATCATCGGCGGCGGTCCCTGCGCCTTTAACCCCGAACCCCTGGCCGATTTTTTTGATGCCTTTGTCATCGGGGACGGAGAAGCGGTATCCTTAGAAATTGCAAATCTTGTCATGGCCTTTAAAAAAGAGGGGGACGGCCAAAAAAAGACCCTGCTGAGGCTTCTGTCAAAAATAGACGGGGTCTATATTCCCTCCTTTTTCACGCCGGCCTATGATGCGGCCGGTCTTCAGCATCTTGCCCCTGTATTTGAAGATTACCGGACCGTCCGCCGGGCCTTTTTGCCCAGCCTGACCAAGGAGAGCTTTCCTGTTTCTCCCATTATCCCCTTTGCAAAACCGGTCCATGACCGGTTAAGGCTTGAAATTGCCCGGGGCTGTTCAAGGGGCTGCCGGTTCTGCCAGGCCGGCATGATCTACCGCCCGGTGAGGGAAAGACCCTTGGAGGACCTGATTGACATTACCGAAGCCTCCCTGAAAAAAACAGGCCATTCCGACATCTCTCTTTTGTCCCTGAGCACCGGGGATTATTCAAACCTGCCGGAATTGATGAAGCGTCTGCATGCCATCGGGCAGGAGCACTGCAATGCCATCTCCCTTCCGTCCATCAGGGCGGAAAAACTCACCCCGGATCTCATGCAGATCATCAAAAAGGTTCGAAAAACGGGATTTACCATTGCTCCTGAAGCCGGGTCCCAGCGGCTGAGAGACATCATCAATAAAAATCTCACCGAAGACAGCATCCTCTCTACGGTTGAAAATGCAATGACTCTGGGTTGGAAGAATATCAAGCTCTATTTCATGCTGGGATTGCCCTTTGAAACCGTGGAAGATATTGAGGCCATCTGTCGGCTGTCAAGGCGGTTGGCCTCTTCCTATGCCAAAGGCAAAAAGACCATCAATGTCAGCACCACCTGTTTTATTCCCAAGGCCCATACCCCGTTTCAAAGGGTTCCCCAGATTTCTCTGACTGAGGCCAGGGAAAAACTGCAATATCTGAAAAATAACCTCAGACATCCCAAAATCAACCTGAAATGGCAGAGCCCTGAAATGAGCCTCTTGGAAGGGGTCTGGTCAAGGGGGGACAGAAGATTATCCAAACTTCTGGTGGCTGCTTTCGAAAAGGGCTGCCGCCTGGACGGGTGGACGGATAAATTTGATTTTTCCTTATGGCAGAAAGCCTTTGAGGAAACCGGGATTGATCCTTTGTTCTATACGACCCGTCAAAGGGATGAAAATGAGCCCCTTCCCTGGAATCATATTGATTCAGGTGTCAGCCCGGAATTTTTAAAAAAGGAATTTCAAAAAGCCAAGGAAATGTCCCTTACCCCGGACTGCCGGGACCATGACTGCAACGACTGCGGGGTCTGTGATTTTGAAGAGATCAAGCCCGTACTTTTTGACGGTATTCCGGATATCCGGGAGACGGACCCTCTTCCTTCAGCTGATCTGAAACGATTGCCGGACGATGCCTTCACCAAATTTGAGCTCTCTTTTTCCAAGCTGGATGGGGCCAGGTTCTTTGGCCATCTTGAACTGGGGATCATTTTTCAGCGGGCCGTCAAAAGAGCAGGGTTAACGGCCAGATATTCACAGGGGTTTAATCCTTTGATGCAGATTTCTTTTGAAAATGCCCTGCCCGTCGGCATGGAAAGCGAAGAAGAAATTTTGTGGATCTATTTTGAAAACGGAACAGCACCGGTCAAAATTGTGGAATCCTTAAACAAAGAACTTCCCCAGGGTCTTTTCATTACCGGTTGCAGCCTCTTTAAACGGCCAAAGAATGGAAATGAAAAATCAGCCCGATACAGCCTCCTGCTCGCAGAAGGAAATTTTGACGAAGATGAAGTGGAACGCTTTTCCCAATTATCGGAATTTATGGTTCAGAATTTGAGCAAAAAAGGAAAGACCCGGACCACGGATTTGAGAAAATCCGTTGAGAAAATATCTTATATTAATTTATATACCCTTGAAATGATACTGAAACCTTATAATGAACGAACCGTAAGGCCCATGGAAATACTGACAAATTGTTTTAAACTGGATGAAAAAGCCCTGGCCTCCATCAGGATAACAAAGATGAAACAACAAAAATAAAACAAGGATAGATCCATGTTAAAAGAACTTGTTGTCAATTCCGCCCCCCATGAAACCCGGGTGGCGCTTCTTGAAAACGGCACGGTGGTTGAGGTGTTTATTGAAAGACCGGATGAGACCTCCATTGCGGGAAATATTTATAAGGGCCGGGTTCAACGGGTTTTGCCGGGGATGCAGGCCGCCTTCGTGGACATCGGATTTGACCAGGCCGCCTTTATTTATGTGGACGATGTCCTGGATACGGCAAGCCCTGTCATGTACCAGGAATTTGAACAGGGCAATGACGGGGATGCCGAGGCCGGTGAAGCGGAAATGGAATCCGGGGATATGACGGAAAGCCTTCCGTCCTGGAAAGCGTCCATGAACCATGACTGCCATATTGATGAGCTTTTGACGGAAGGCCAGGAAATCCTGGTTCAGGTGGCAAAGTCCTCCATCGGGACCAAGGGACCCAGGGTGACCACCCATATTTCCCTGGCCGGCCGGTATATGGTGCTCATGCCCACGGTGGATCATATCGGCATTTCAAAAAGAATTGAAAATGATGCCGAACGGGTCCGCTTGAAAGACCTTTTATTGTCCATCCGCAAAAATAAATTCGGTTATATTTTAAGAACCCAGGCCGAAGGGATTGATGAGGATACCATTGCAAAAGAAATCGAATTTCTGACCAAAACCTGGGACGCCATCATGATCAAAACTAAACCCGCCCCGGCTCCATCCCTTATCTATAAGGATCTTACCGTCACCTTCCGTGCCGTAAGGGATCTTCTGGCCAATGAAGCCGATAAACTGGTCATTGATTCAAAGGAAGAATATGAAAATGTTCAGCGCTTTTTAAAACGGCTCATGCCTGATGTTAAATTGTCTGTGGAACTTTACCAGGGCAGGGAATCGATTTTTGATGCCTACAATATTGAAGGAGATGTGGCCAGGGCATTGAAAAAAAAAGTGTGGCTCAAATCCGGGGGGTATATCGTCATCGAACAGACCGAAGCCCTTGTGGCCATTGATGTCAATACCGGCCGTTATGTGGGCAAACACAATTTTGACGAAACCATTTTAAAAACCAACCTGGAGGCGGTAAAAGAAATTGCCTACCAGATCAGACTCCGCAATATCGGCGGGATCATCATCATTGATTTCATCGATATGAAAAAAGAGCATCATCGGGAAAAAGTCATGGCCCAGATGAACGAGGCCATGAAAAAAGACAAGAGCCAGACCAATATCCTGCCCCTGACCGAGCTCGGGCTAGTGCAGATGACACGAAAAAGAATCCGCCGCAACCTGACCCGGACCCTTTGTGAGCCCTGCTTTTACTGCAATGGGGACGGCCATCTGCTGTCGGGAAAATCCATCTGCCATAAAATTTACAGGGATCTTGTCACTGAAGCCGCCGATATGATGGGCAACCGGTTTACGGTAAAAGTCCATCCTGAAATTGCACAATTGCTCCACGGGCGGGAAAAACACCTGATCTCATCCCTTGAAAAACAGTTTTCAAAACCTATTGTGATCTATCCTGAACCCAATTACCACATTGAAGAATACCATATATTTGAATCCCTAATAAAATAAAACCGGATAAAAAAAGGCTGGATTGAATATCAGCCCCTATTCGCGCAAGGAGATCCATATGCAGAAAATCAAAATGAAAACCCCCCTGGTGGAGCTGGACGGAGATGAAATGACCCGGGTCCTCTGGCCGGTGATCAAGGAAAAGCTCATCCTTCCCTTTGTCGATCTGAAGACGGAATATTATGATCTGGGCATTCAGCACCGGGACGATACCGATGATCAGGTGACGGTGGATGCTGCCAATGCCATAAAAAAATATGGGGTAGGGGTAAAAAATGCCACCATCACCCCCAACCGGGAAAGGGTGGAAGAATACGGCTTAAAAAAACAGTGGAAAAGCCCCAACGGCACCATCCGCGCCATGCTGGACGGCACTGTATTCAGAAAACCCATCATTGTCAATAATATCAAGCCTGCGGTAAAATCATGGAAGAAACCGATTTCCATCGGCCGGCATGCCTATGGGGATGTTTACAAGAACGCTGAAATAAAAACAGAGCGAGGGGGTAAGGCGGAAATCGTGTTCACCGATGCCCTGGGCCATGAAACAAGGGAAACCATTATGGAATTTTCCGGCCCCGGCATTATTCAGGGGGTGCACAACACCGAGGCCTCGATTTCAAGTTTTGCCAGGGCCTGTTTTGAGTATTCCTTGGCAGAAAAAATCGATTGCTGGTTTGCCACCAAGGATACGGTTTCAAAAATTTATGACCAGACCTTTAAAAATATATTCGAAGACATCTATGATGCAGAATATAAAGAAAAATTTACCAGAGCCGGGATTTCCTTTTTTTATACCCTCATCGACGACCTTGTGGCCCGGATCATGAAGTCCGACGGCGGTGTCCTCTGGGCCTGCAAAAATTATGACGGGGATGTCATGAGCGACATGGTGGCCTCGGCCTTCGGGTCCCTGGCTATGATGTCATCGGTCCTGGTCTCGCCCCATGGATATTTTGAATATGAGGCGGCCCACGGAACCGTTCAAAGACATTATTACAAACACTTGAAAGGGGGAAAAACCTCAACCAATGCCGTGGCCCTGATCTTTGCCTGGACCGGGGCCTTAAGAAAACGGGGGGAACTGGACGGACTCCCCCTGCTCTCAGATTTTTCAGACCGGCTTGAAAAAACAGTGATTGAAACCATTGAAGACGGATATATGACCGGAGATCTTGCCGCCATTTGTGATCCTGGTGCAAAAAAAATCCTGGATTCCTATGAATTTATCGACACCCTGGAAAAAAGGCTTTCAGACGGTTATTCCGAATCCATATAAATTAAAAAAGATAAACCATCATTCTTGACAATTTTAATTAAAAACGATAAAGTCCTGCGTTTATGGTGGTTTACAGTATTGAAGTGAACATATGGAAATTATTTAGGTAAGGATTAATTATTTATGAAACGAACATTTCAACCCAGCAACCGGAAAAGAGTTAGAAAGCACGGATTTCTTAAACGAATGGCCACACCCGGAGGACGACGCATCATCAACGCCAGAAGAGCAAAAGGAAGAAAAAGGCTTGCAGTCTAATAAAGGGAATGATTGACTAATTTTTGTTTGCCAAAAAATGTACGGCTCCTGAAGAGAGCTCAATTTCTAACACTTTCAGAACATGGAAAAAAGGTATATACAGCCGGCTTTATAGCAATTGTGCTTAATGGAACTGCTCAAAACAATCGAATTGGCATTACAGTATCAAAAAAAGTAGGAAATGCAGTAGAGCGAAACAGGATAAAAAGAATCATTAGAGAATATTTCAGGCATAATAAAGAGAATATTTCAGGACCAAAGGATATTAATATCATCGCAAGGAAGGGTCTGGCTGCGCTATCCAATCAGCTGATTATTGAAAAGCTTGATAAACTTTTTATAAAAATAGCATTATCATGAAAACGCTATTATTGATATTTATTAAATTTTATCAATTTTTTATATCACCTTTTACAGGCCATAACTGCCGCTATTATCCGACCTGTTCGGCCTATGCAGTTGAGGCTATTGAAAAATACGGCAGCCTGAAAGGTGTATTTCTAACGGCCAAAAGAATACTGCGATGCCATCCTTTCCATGCAGGGGGATTTGATCCTGTACCCTAATTTATCCGAACGCACGACGTATTTCCTCTTCTAATTGCAGTTGCAACACATTTTTAAGACTTAGGAGAGAAAATGGATGAACAAAAACGGTTAATGCTCGCTGTCGTACTTTCTGTACTGGTCCTTGTCGGATATCAGGCCTTCTTTGTAAAACCGCCTGAGCCGGGCAGTCCTTCACAGGAAGTTCAGACCCAGGGAGAAGTTCAGTCAAAGGACCCCGTCCCGGCTGTTACCGAATACACGTCAAAGACCGAGGTTGCTTCTGAAACCGTTGAACCGCAAAAGACAAATTATCGCACCATAGCCGTATCAACCCCGCTGTATAATATTGTCGTTTCAGAAGCCGGAGCAACTGTTATAAGCTTTGAACTTAAACATTATACTGAAACCAATGAAAAGAATTCTCCGTTAAAACAATTGGTGCCCAAAGAGATCAGCGAAGGTATCTTTTCCGTTGATCTTGAAGGACGGTCCATACCCGGCCTGAAAAATGCCGTGTATACGGCCGACACCGATGCCGTCGAGATCAATGTGGCTCAGGGGGAAAAAACCCTAGAATTTGTTTTTGAAACCTCCGGGGGAATCCGTGTGAAAAAGAGTTACACCTTTAAATCCGATTCCTATCTCATTGATTATGACATCACCTTCCAAAACGGATCCGGAACAGCATTAAACGATGCTATTGTGGTTTCCATCCCCGGAATTTATAACCAAGAGGTCAAGGACAGGTCGAAATTCGCCTTTGAAGGACCTTCTGCTCTCATCAGCAATGAATATATTGAAATTGATCCCGATGACCTGGATGAAAAAAATACCTATATCGGAAAAATCGGCTGGGCCGGTTATTCGGAACGGTATTTTTTCACCGCCCTGATGTCGAAACAAAAAGACGGCGGCAATCCGACCGATGCCAAGCTTGTAATTTCTTACGCCAATGACAGGATTGCCAATCAATATATCCAGAAAATGGAGCCCTTGGACCAAGGCCGCCAGGGAACCTATTCTTTTGTCGTTTATATGGGCCCCAAAAGCCACAAGGTTCTGAGCAAATTCGATAATGGTCTTGGCAAGGCCGTCAATTTCGGTTTTTTCAATGTGATCGCCAAACCGCTTCTCATCGGCATGAACTACATCCATGGGGTGATCCCCAACTATGGCATCGCCATTATCCTTTTGACCGTCATCATCAAGCTGGTGTTCTGGCCCCTGGGAACAAAAAGCTATAAATCCATGAATGAAATGAAAAAAATTCAGCCCTTGATGATGGAACTCCGGGAAAAATATAAAGATGACAAGCAGAGAATGAACCAGGAGGTCATGGGCCTTTACAAGACCTATAAGGTCAATCCGGCCAGCGGCTGCCTGCCCATGCTTGTCCAGATGCCTATTTTCTTTGCGCTTTACAGAATGCTTTACCAGGCCATTGAACTGAGGCACGCCCCCTTTGTCGGATGGATAACCGATCTGGCAGCCCCGGAACGGCTGTTTCATTTTAATTTTTCTATTCCATTCATGGATGCCCCCCACGGCATCCCGGTATTGACCCTTTTGATGGGCGCATCTTTCCTGTTGCAGCAGAAGATGACACCTGCGACAGGTGATCCCATGCAGGCCAAAATGATGATGCTGATGCCGTTGATCATGACGGTTTTATTCATTAACTTCCCGGCAGGATTGGTTCTTTACATGTTTGTAAACAATATCATTTCCATGGGACAGCAGTATTATATTCAAAAGAAACTCGCATAAGCAGGAGGACGGCTTAGATTATGACAAAAACTCAAGAATTTACCGGAAAAGATGTAAATATTGCTATAAAAAATGCCTGTTCGGCTTTATCCCTCTCCAAAGACAAATTGAAATATGACGTCATTTCAGAAGGAACATCGGGAATTTTCGGAATTGTCGGCAGAAAAGACGCAAGAATCAGGGTAACCCTTCCGAAAATTGATGATTCCGAAGAAAAAGAAGGAATTCTTTCAATGGTGGATGAGGCCTTTGGTGAAGAAACCCGCCGCGAAGAAAAACCCCTGGTGTCCGGACCGGAAATAGAAGAAGAAGATTATGAAGACGGGGATAGTGATGACTATGTAGATGACTTTGCAAATGAAGATATTGATGAAGATACCTATGAAAATATCGAGGCCGAGGATCAAGAAGAAACAGAGGAAGATGCTGTCGATGTTACTGAAGAATCGGCTGCTTTAGGGGTTGAAACCCTCCAGAAGATCGCCGATCTGATTACGGAAGATGCAAAAGTCAGCGCCCAGACCGAAGGGAATCGCCTGACCCTCTGCATTGAAGGCGGAAATTCAGGGATATTGATCGGCAGAAAAGGCCAGACCCTCGACGCCATGCAGTTTTTGACGGATAAAATCATTAACCGCAAAAGCGATGCCCGGGTCAGGGTAAGGGTCGATATTGAAGGGTATATGGAAACCCGTAAATCCAATCTTAAACATCTGGCCTATAAAATGGCGGACAAGGCTAAAAAAACGGGCCGACCGGCGACCATCAACCAGATGAGTGCCCAGGACCGGCGCATTGTTCATCTGGCCTTGAAAGATGATACAAAGGTCAGAACCCAGAGCATGGGGGAAGGATATTACCGGCGGCTTGTGATTTTTCCAAAAAAGAAAACCGCTTTCAAGGGTAAAAGACGGGTAAAAAAATAAGCGCTTATGAATGATACAATTGCCGCAATAGCAACTCCTTTTGGAAGTGGCGGAATTGGTGTCATCCGGATCTCAGGCCCAGATGCCTTCAGTATTGCATCAAAATTGTTTTCAAAAATAAAACATCGGTTTGAGGCTCCAAAACAGTTAGAATCCCACAACGTCTATCACGGCTATATTTTTGATGTCAAAACCTTGGCCGTGATCGATGAGGTGCTGTTAATCCCCATGAAAGGGCCGTCTTCTTATACGGCCGAAGATGTGATCGAAATTCAGGCCCATTCAGGCACTTTTGTATTAAGGGCTGTTCTTGAGGAAGTTCTGTCGTGCGGAGCAAGGCTGGCCGAACCGGGTGAATTCACCAAAAGGGCCTTCCTGAATCAAAGGATTGATCTGACCCAGGCCGAGGCCGTTGCCGACATCATCAATGCCAAATCCGCCAATGCCCTGAAATTTGCCACATCCCAGATTCTTGGAACCCTGGGGAAAAACATTCAGGAATTAAGAAAACAATTAATTCATTTTTTATCCCTCATTGAGGTCAATATTGATTTTCCTGATGATTCAGTACCTTTTCGCCCGTCGGAAAATGAGATCCAGGGCCTTGCGGATGTGCTTGAAAAATGCCGGGAATTCATTAGACAGCACAATGATGCCTGTTTCTTAAAAGAGGGCATCCGGGTGACCATCTGCGGAGCGCCCAATGTGGGCAAATCAAGCCTCATGAACCGTCTGCTGGAAAAGGACCGCTCCATTATCACCCCTGTCCCCGGAACGACACGGGACCCTGTTGAAGAAGGGCTGAATATAGAGGGGGTGCCGTTTGTGATAACCGATACGGCCGGAATTCATCAAACCGATGACCTTGTGGAAATTATTGGAATAGAAAAGGCAAAAGATCATATCACCACATCAGATATTATCCTCTATATGAAGGAACCGGGAGCTGAATTTTCCGAAAGGGAATTTGAAAAAATCGTGCCCCCAGGAAAAAAAGTGATCTTTGTGGTGAATAAGATTGATCTTTGCGAAGGCAACCTGCCCAAGCTTTCTGAGAAATACCGGCATATTCCCACGGTTGAAATTTCAGCTCTTTTGAACAAAGGGGTGCAAGAGCTGAAACAGAAGGTTCTCAATATCAGTATTGCCGACCTGGACATGGAAAAATCTCCGGTCATTCCAAACCTGAGGCATAAAAAAGCCCTGGAACAGGCTGTGGAAAGCCTTGAAGCCGCCCTGGACGGATTGAAAAACGGACAGGCCGAGGAAATTCTGGCCATCGATATTAAAACCAGTATTGATTCCCTTGGCACCATTACCGGGGAAACAGCCTCTTTAGACATATTGGACACTATTTTCAATAATTTTTGTATTGGTAAATAAAGGATTGAATGCATGGCAATAAATTTAAGAGAACATTTTGTAAAATATGAAGCCCTGGTTCAGATGACGGATGCCGTATTTGACCGGGTTAAAATCGAATTCCCAAAAGAAGTGTTCTGCCGGGAAAAATGCAGCGACTGCTGCTACGCCATTTTTGATCTCACCCTGATCGAAGCCTTGTATCTCAAAGACCGGTTCCTGAAAAAATTCAGCGGCAAGGCGAAAAATGATCTCCTTGAAATCGCGGATAAAACAGACCGGGTTCTGGCCAGGATGAAACGGGATGCCTTCATGGAAGTCAAGGCTGGCGCCAATGAACTGGATATCGTCGGAAAAATGTCCATGGAACGGGTGAGATGCCCGCTTCTGGGCGAAAACAATCTCTGTCTCATTTATGAATCACGGCCCATTACCTGCAGGGTATACGGCATTCCGACGTCCACGGCCGGTACAAGCCATATCTGCGGCCGCACCAATTTTAAACAGGGGGAACCCTACCCCACCCTGAATATGGATAAAATTTATACTCAGCTCCAGCTTCTTTCGGCCCAACTGGTTAAAGATATCGGTTCGAAAAACATCCGGATGCATGAAATGCTTATCCCGGTTTCCATGGCCCTTGTAACGGATTTTAACGAAGACTATCTGGGAGTCAAAAAAAATGGATAAATTTACGCCGAAAGAGATCGAGGACAAAAAAAAAGCCATATTTGACGCCATGGGCCAAAGAGGGCAAAAACAGATTCTAAAAAAAGGATATGAAAACTGGGATCCTTTCCAGGAACCCAAAGATCCCATTGATATCCGGAAAGATAAAACCAAGCGGACCACCCAGGTTCTCATCCGGGAGTTTTTATCCGGCACGAGCCATGAGGAATATTCAAACACCTTTGCCCAGGGCGCCCTTGAAATGGCCCTTGGAATTGTCAATGACGATGAAAAGATACGGGGAATGTTTGAGTTTGCCTGCTGGTATAGGGATCTCTTAAAAAAAGAAGGTTATGAGACCCCCTGAGCTAATAGAAATTCAGGAAAAAATTTTAAATATCCTTTATCAATCCGACGTTCGGCTGACGGCCCAGGAATACCTCAAACAAATAAAGACCCTTTATTCTTTGCCCTTTTCCGAGGCAAAAAAGATATTGCAAGGTCTGGTTGATGCCGAAGAACTATCCTATCACTATCTTTACGGGTCCACCTATGTTGAAAAGAACTTTCTAAGACCGGTCCGGATTTCCCCTCATTTTATCCTGAAACCTCCCTGGTCTACCGACAGTCCGGCCGGAAAGCATATTGAAATCATGATCGAGCCGGGCATTTCCTTTGGTTCAGGCCAACACCCCACCACAAGTTTGTGCCTGAATGCCATTGATTTCTGCTTTTTTCAGGAAAAGAGAATAGCCCTTGAAAATTCCGGGGCTGATATCGGGACCGGCTCCGGCGTTCTTGCCATGGCCATGTGCCTTGCCGGGCTGTCATCCTGTACAGCCTATGAGATTGATCCTGTTTCCATCCGGGAAGCAAGGAGGAATATTGAACTGAATCATCTTTCGGGAAAAATCCATCTGCTGGAAGACACAATGAAAACCGGGGAAAATGATTTTTCCATCGCCTGCGCCAACCTCCGGTATCCCACCCTGGTGACCCTTTCTGAAACCCTTTCTTCAAGCCTGAAAGAAAACGGGACGGCGGTGTTATCCGGTTTCAGGGAATGGGAAAAAGACCTGGTTTTGAATTCCTATGCCGAAAAAGGCTTTGCGCTTATATGGCAAAGGGATGATAAAAACTGGTCTTGCTTTGTACTCGTGAAAAAATAATGATACATACAGGTCATGAAGGCTTTTTTAACCATCCTGACTTCCCTTATTTTAAGCGGCTTTCTTTACGGCAATATTTATTTCTGGGTCGATGAAAGCGGAACCAGGCATTATACCAATGTTGCCCCGCCCAGGGGCGAAGCTGTTGAAGAGCTTGCCGAAAGCAACAAAGCTTTTGAAAAGCTGACATCCGGAAAAAATGGTCAACAAAAATTTAAGGTGATGAAAATATTTGACGGGGATAGCCTTCAGGTCTCGGCCATGGATCTTGTATTCAGCATCCGCCTTGTCGGGATTGATTCACCGGAGATGGGCACCAAAGGGCTGAGCGGCCAACCCTACAGCCGGGAGGCCCGGTCATTTCTTGAGACGCTCCTCAACGACCGGGAGATTACCCTGAAAAGCTATGGTGCGGACAGCTATCACAGGCAATTGGCGGAAATTTTTCTGGATGGGAAAAATATAAACATTGAAATCATAAAGCAAGGCCTGGCCGAAGCTTATAAGGGAAATCCGCCGAAAAATCTTGATATACCGCTTTATTTAAAAGAAGAAAAAAAGGCGAGAAGCGCAGGCAAAGGCATCTGGCAGCTCAAAAAAAACTATAAAAGCCCGAAACAGTGGCGCAGGGAAAACCCCAGGAAATAAATTCCGGCTTGCGAACATCTTTTTGAATGTTTATCGTTATCTAAGAGGCACCATACGGGTTCAGTATGGTCCGGCAGGAGAATTTTAAACTGTTATGAAGGAGCCGCCACGATGAAAGACAGAGCACTGAGAAGGCACCAGGAGTTTAAAGTAAAGAAGAGAAGTATAGAGACATATGAAAATTGCATTGGAGATGATCTGCCTGAAACAGAATTGCAGGAACTACACAATAATGTTGAAAAATTAAGAAAGGTCTGTGTGGCCGGCCAGATGAGTGAAGCGTCCCAAAAAGCCGGTAAAAAAACCCTCCGGGAACTAAAGCATGATATTTCCATGAAAGAACAGTTAAGCTGACCCAACCTGATTTACAAAACCATACGCCCCATTGAACCGGCCATGGGCCCTCCAATGGGGCGTCTTTTATTTTTATAAAGAATCGTTAAAACGGGATATCGTCATCGGGCATGGGGCCCTGCCCTCCGCCCATACCGGGTTGGGTCTGGCCCTGGTAATGGTTGGACCCACCCGAATCGGATTTCTGATATCCGCCGCCGCTCCCCCCGCCGCCTTTAGCATCCTGTTTGCCGCCGAGAAACATGAAATTGGATGCTACCACCTTGGTCATATAATGGGTTTGCCCGTCTTTTTCATAGGTTGAAGTCTGGAGTTTTCCTTCAATATAGATCTGGCTGCCTTTGGACAGGTATTTCTCGCAGGTTTCCGCCTGCTTCCCGAAAACAACAATATTATGCCATTCTGTTTTTTCCTGCCGGTCACCGCTTGTTTTGTCGGTCCATTGCTCACTCGTGGCAAGGGAAAAATTAACTACTGCCAACCCTTGCTGGGAATACCGGATTTCCGGGTCCCTGCCAAGGTTTCCGATAAGCATCACTTTATTAAGACCAGCCATTTGTTTTCTCCTGTTTTAGGGTAAATTTTAGAATATGGTTTGTAAAATATTTACCCGATTCAAACCCCTGTGTCAAAGGGATATTTTATTATCAAAAATCAATAAGAGTTGACAATAAGGAAATTCGAAGTTATGTTGCTATTAAAGTAGCAACTCTTCCGGAGACGAATATGGATACCTATTCAAATTTAAAAGAACTTGGTTTTTCACAATATGAAGCCACCTGCTATATGGCGCTGGTGGCGGAACACCCGGTGAATGGGTCCCAGTTGAGCAAAATATCCGGCATTGCCCGGTCAAGAATTTACGATGTGTTAAGAAGCCTGATCTCCAAGGGCTATGTCATGGAAATCAATCCCGGTCAATATGCCCCCCTGCCTTCCGATGAATTGATCCGGCGGCTCAAGAAAAGCTTTGAAACCAATCTCAATGCCTTTGAGACCCAGATTTTAAATTCAACCCGGAAAGAAGATTTTGAATATGTCTGGACCATCACAGGCTATGACAATGTCATGCATAGGGCTGCGGAAATGATCCATGAGGCAACGGAAGAAATTTATGTGCGCCTGTTCCCCGAAGCAAGCCGGCGCCTGGACCCGTATTTAACGGAAGCCGAGCAGCGGGGCGTGAAGATCCGGTATATTGCCATGGGCAAAATTCCGAAAAAATTTGATGTCATGGTTATGCACCCGGATCATGAACACCTTCAAAAGACCATCGGCGGGCGATCCTTCGAGGTCATTACCGATAAACGGGAAGCCC
>JAABTB010000067.1 GCA_011390085.1 Desulfobacula sp. | reverse complement strand
CCGCTAAAAAATCATAAACTTTGTTTTAATACATATTTAAGGAGGATTTATTTTGATGAGTGTCGCATATGCAATGGGCCAAACAGGCGGTCAGGCAGGTCAGGCAGGCGGACTTGCAGGTTTCTTACCGATTATTATTCTATTTGCCATTTTTTATTTTCTTTTGATCCGGCCCCAGCAAAAAAAGGCCAAAGAGCACAGGGAAATGATTGCCAATTTACAAAAGGGCGCCAGGATTCTGACTTCAGGTGGTATTTATGGAACCATCCAATCCCTTGATGAAGCCACCATTGGTCTTGAAATTGCCGAGAAGGTAAAAATCAAGATTTCCAGGGCCAGCGTTGCTGCTGTGGTTTCGGAAAATGATACAATTCAGAAGGATGATAAAAAGAAAAAATAAATCCATTAGGAGTTAAGAGATTGAAACCGTTTACCTTAAAAATTCTTTTAAGCATCGGGGTGATTTTGGCAGCCTTTGTCTGGATGATGCCGACGTTCTATAACATCTGGCCCCATAAAAAAATCAACCTGGGATTGGATCTTCAGGGAGGAATGCATCTTGTTCTTGAGGTCCAGAGCATCAAAGCCGTAGAAACAGAAGTAGAAAGAACCATCCAGGAAATCAAAAGGCAGCTCCGGGAAGATGCGGTCAAGCATTCCGGTATCTCACGCCAAAATGACAATTCCATCCTGGCAAAATTTGAAGCAGAAAAGGACAAATCAGGATTTGAAACCCTTCTTTCCAAATATTATAAGAATATAGAAATTGATTCATCCCGAACTGAAAGCAATAATTTCACCTATATCTTGAAATTGCCGGCGAATGAAATTGATGAGATCAAGAAAATGGCCTCCCGCCAGGCTTTGGAAACCATCCGCAACCGGATTGATGAATTCGGTGTAAGTGAGCCGGATATCAGAATTCAAGGTGAAAACAGAATCCTTTTGCAGTTGCCGGGGATCAAGGACCCGGAAAGGGCCAAGGGGCTCATCGGCAAAACCGCCCAACTGACCTTTCAGCTTGTGGATGATGATGCCGACATGGCCGCGGCCATGAATGGTCCTGTTCCTGCAGGAGATGAAATCCTGTATCAGGAAAAACAGGATACGGCATCCGGTTCAACAACAAGAATTCCCTTTTTAATACAAAAAAGGGTCCTTCTGGACGGTAGCCTTTTAACCAATGCCCGGGTTGAATTTGACCAGTACCAGCAGCCCCAGGTCGGCATTGAATTTGACAGGCAGGGGGCTAAACTGTTTGACCGCATCACAGGTGAAAATATCCACAAACGGCTGGCCATCATCCTCGATAAAACCGTTTATTCAGCCCCGGTCATTCAGGATCGAATTGCCGGCGGAAAAGCCGTGATCACCGGTAATTTTACGCTGAATGAAGCCAAAGATCTGGCCATTGCACTGCGGGCCGGTTCTTTGCCGGCACCGGTCACCATTATCGAGGAACGAACGGTCGGACCTACCCTGGGAGCAGATTCCATCCGGATGGGGATTTTTTCTGCAATTGTCGGCGGGATTATTGTCCTTATATTTATGCCGATTTATTATAAAAAAGCAGGTTTGATTGCCGACCTTGCCCTCATGGTCAATATTCTCCTGATCGGCGGGGGGCTTGCAGCATTTCAAGCCACATTAACCCTGCCGGGCATCGCCGGTATTATTCTGACCATTGGTATGGCCGTGGATGCAAATGTTCTGATATTTGAAAGAATCAGGGAAGAGCTCCGAACCGGGAAAACAGGTCTTGCTTCGATTCATACAGGGTTTGAAAGAGCCAGCTTGACCATTCTGGATGCCAATGTAACGACCTTGATTGCAGCCGCGGTTCTTTACCAATTCGGTACCGGTCCTATCAAGGGGTTTGCAGTGACATTGAGTCTTGGGATTATCGCCAGTCTTTTTACGGCTCTGTTTTTATCAAAACTCATTTTTGATATTCTGCTTATGAATAAACCCTCGTTAAAATTAAGTATATAAAGGAAATAGAGAATGGAATTTGTCAGGCCTGATATTAATATAGACTTTATGGGGAAACGGAGAATCGGCTATATCCTGTCTGCTGTTCTGATCCTGATCAGTATCGGATCATTGATTGTTCATAAAGGACCGAACTATGGGATCGATTTTGCTGGTGGAACCCTGATCCAGATCCAATTCTCAGAACCGGTATCCATCGATAAAATCCGTGACGGGATAACCAATATCGGATTAAAGGATGCGTCCATCCAAAAATTCGGACATGATATCGACCATGAATATTTGATCCGGACAGGCAAGTCGGATATGACCAGCTCTGGGCTGTCCCAATCCTTAACTGAAGCGGTTAAGGATTCCACTGGTATCGTTCCGGAAATTAGGCGGGTTGAGATGGTTGGGCCCCAGGTGGGTGAAGATTTAAGGAATAAAGCCCTCCTGGCCATATTTTACACCCTGCTGTTCATTACCATTTATATTTCCGCACGATTTGAAAATAAATTCCTGATCTCAGGTATTGTCGCCGGTTCCATTATGACGGTTGTTTATTTTCTGTCTGTTTTTAATGTAGGGATAACGTTTCTGATAGCAGCGGCCCTTGTGGTCTCGCTGATCGTATTCTGGATTTTCAAATTCAAATATGCCATTGGCGCCATTGTGGCCCTGTTGCACGATGTCACCATTACGGTGGGGATTTTTTCCATCTTCAACCTTGATTTCTCTCTTCCGGTTATTGCAGCCCTTTTGACCATCATCGGGTATTCGCTCAATGATACCATTATTGTATTTGACCGGATCAGGGAAAATATTAAAGGCTCAAAGCCCACGGATTCATTGCCGATCCTTTTTAACCGAAGTATCAATGAAACCCTTTCCAGAACCCTTCTGACGTCGGGAACGACTTTGATCGTCGTTTTTGCCTTATATTTTCTAGGCGGTGAGATTATTCATAATTTTGCCTTTGCCATGTTGGTAGGCATCGCGGTTGGAACCTATTCCTCTATTTTTGTTGCAAGCCCCATTGTTCTTGCAGTCGAAAAAAAATAGGATCAGGTATAGTTTCTAAAAAACCCGGGGGAATTTGGGGATTTGAATCCATCCTCATTTTAAATATGCAGACTTTTTTTGACAAATATTTACCCTGGTTCATTTTAAGGGAAATTCCCTTTTTGGGGAATACTCTGTATAAGAAACTGATTGATCGCTTTCAGTCCCCTGAAACCGTATTGACCGTCTCTAAAGCCGAGCTTGAATCAGTCGGGAAAATATCAACAAAAACCTTATATGGCCTGCTCCATCATAAACTGTTTATGGATCAGGCCCAAATTGAACTGGAGCAGATTTTTAAAAGCCATATCCATATCATCACCCTGAACGATGCTTTTTACCCTGCCCTTTTAAAACAAATTCAGGACCCGCCACCTTTTCTGACCTATTATGGAACCCTGGACAAAGAATCTCCCTGCGTGTCCATAGTCGGGTCCAGGACAGCGACATCCTATGGTCTCAGCACGGCGGAAAATCTGTCCTTTAAGCTTGCTTCCAAGGGGTTTCAGATTGTCAGCGGACTAGCCAGGGGGATAGACGCCATGGCCCATAAAGGTGCCTTACGGGCCAAAGGAAAAACCATTGCAGTACTCGGGTCCGGCCTGAAAAAAATTTACCCCAAAGAAAATGAATCCTTGTTCCATGAAATTGCTGAAACCGGAACAATTTTTTCAGAATTCAAGGTGAACGCAGACCCCATACCCGGTCATTTCCCTGTCCGGAACCGCATCATTGCAGGACTTTCCTGCGGCAGCGTTGTTGTGGAAGCGGCCAAAAGAAGCGGTTCCTTGATTACGGCAAGACTTGCTTCCGAATACAACCGGGAAGTATTTGCGGTTCCGGGGAGCATCAAATCAAGGAAAAGCGAAGGAACTCATGCTCTTTTAAAACAGGGAGCAAAACTTGTTGAAACGGAAATGGACATCATTGATGAGCTTCATCAATTTATTCATGAAAAAAAAGAAACATTACCCCAGGTCCCGTTAGAAAGCCCGGCATCCGGATCCTATCCCAGACGTTTCCAGGATCGACCCCGGATTTTAAATTTTCTTGAACCTTATCCTGTCCATATTGATATCATCATTGAAAAAAGCGGAATGAAGAGTTCAGAGGTTGCATCCCAGTTGCTTGACCTTGAACTGGAAGGCCTGGTAAACCATCACCAGGGCAACTGCTATTCTATTTCGGAGGATTACCATTGAAAAAACCCCTGATTATTGTAGAGTCTCCAACTAAAATTAAAACCTTGAAAAAATATCTGGGCAATGAGTTTAATGTTGCAGCCAGTGCAGGTCATATAAGAGACCTTCCCGTCAAAACCCTGGGCATTGATATTGAAAATAATTTTAAAGCCAGCTATGTAAACATCAAAGATAAATCCAAAATCATTGCCAACCTTAAAAAGCTTGCCGAAGATGCAGAAGATATTTATCTTGCGCCTGACCCTGACCGGGAGGGAGAAGCCATTGCCTTTCATATCATGGACATCCTGAAGTCCAAAACCAGAACCTTTCACCGAGTGCTGATCCATGAATTAACAAAACGGGGCATTGAAGAAGCCCTTCAGAATACACAAAAGCCCGATGCCCATAAATATGACGCCCAACAGGCCAGAAGAAAGCTGGATCGCCTGGTGGGGTATCAGATTTCTCCTCTTCTCTGGCAAAAGGTGCAAAGGGGGCTGAGTGCCGGCAGGGTCCAATCGGTTGCAGTCAAAATCATCTGTGACAGGGAAAGGGAAATCCGGAAATTTATCCCCGAAGAATACTGGACCATTACGGCAAGCTTACTGGCCCGGATACCACCGGAATTTAAAGCCGAGCTCATCAAAATCAACGGCAAAAAGGCAAAAATTTCCAATGAAGCCCAAGCACAGGATGCTTTTAAGGGTCTTGAAAAGGCAGAGTTTCTTGTCAGTGAAATAAAAGCCAAAACCGTTAAAAAAAATCCCCTTCCCCCTTTTATTACCAGCAAACTGCAGCAGGATGCCATCAACCGCCTTAAATTTTCTGCAAAAAAAACAATGGTAGTGGCCCAACAGCTCTATGAAGGCATTGAAATCGGCACTAGTGGTCCCGAAGGCCTGATTACCTATATGCGAACCGATTCCATCAGAATATCGGCAGATGCGGCCCTGGATGCCCAGACTTATCTTTCACAAACTCTGGGGCCCGAATATGCATTGAGTTCTCCCCGGTTCTTTAAAAACAAAAACAAAGCCCAGGATGCCCATGAGGCCATCCGGCCCACATCGGTTTTCAATACTCCTGAAAAACTTAAAAATTTTCTGACACCGGACCAGTTCAGACTCTATGACCTGATTTGGAAACGGTTTGTCGCCTCCCAGGCGGCCCAGGCCATCATCGATCAAAAAACCATCCTGATCCAGGCAACAGAAAAATATCTTTTTTCAGTCAGTGGGTCGACCATCAAATTCCCCGGATTCATGATGCTGTATTCACAGGTGGAAGACGTAAAAGAACCGGACATCCAGACGCTTCCGGAAGTGGAAGCCGGATCAGCCTTAAAGGTGTTGCAGATCCTTCCAAAACAGCATTTCACAAAGCCCTTACCGCGATTTACAGAGGCATCACTGGTAAAAGAGCTGGAGAAAAACGGAATCGGCCGGCCCAGTACCTATGCCTCCATTCTCACAGTGATCCGGGATAAAGGCTATGTTGAGCTGATTAACAAATTTTTCGTCCCCAGTGAGCTTGGATTCATTGTCAATGATCTGCTCGTGTTGTCCTTTCCCGGAGTTTTGAATATTTCCTTTACCGCCCTGATGGAAAACAACCTGGATGATGTTGAAAGCGGCAAAATGGAAGAAGTCCAGTTACTAAAGGATTTTTATGCCTCCTTTAAGAAAAATCTGGATATGGCCGGTGAGCAGATGGTCAGTGTCAAAGGGGTTGGAATCGACACCCATCTGAAGTGTCCGGTCTGCGGTAAACAATTGAATATTAAAATAGGACGGAACGGCCATTTTCTGGCGTGTACCGGATATCCCAACTGCTCGTTTACCAGTAATTATCTAAGGGATGAAAAAGGCAATATTTCCATTCAGGAAAAAATAATTGACCATACAAAGGTAAAAGACTGCATCAAATGTGGAAAAGCCATGGTTCAAAAAGAAGGCCGGTTTGGCCCTTTCCTGGCCTGTACCGGATATCCCGACTGCAAACACACGGAATCCATCAATGGTGAACAGAGCCCTGTCGATATTGGGGTTAAATGTCCTGAAAAAGGGTGTCCCGGACATATTGTTGAAAAAAAGTCCAAGCGGGGAAAAATTTTTTATGGATGCTCAACCTATCCGGATTGTAAATTTGCTTCCTGGGATAAACCCGTGAATAAGGCCTGCCCTGATTGTGGCGCCCCATATCTTATTGAAAAAGAAAGCAAGCGAGAAGGAAAATTCCTGAAATGCCCGAACCGGGACTGCACCTTTAAGGAACATCAATAAAAGGAATTATTTTCTTTTTCCGGCCCATTGCTGAATGGCCTGAAAGACAAGATCCCTTTTAATGGGCTTGGTGAGAAACCCATCCATCCCTGCTTCCTTGCATTTAACTTTAAAATCATCCAGGACATTGGCTGTCAGCGCAAGGATGGGAATCTTTGGGAGATCCATATTTTTTTCTTCAAAGGAACGGATCAGCCGTGTTGCCTGAAACCCGTCCATGGTCGGCATATTGATATCCATGAAAATCAGATCATAGGCATCGGGTTTAGTGGTGTATTTATAAACCGCTTCCTTCCCGTCTGCAGCAATATCAATCATATAACCGGCTTTGGACAGCATCAGATCCGTCATTTTCTGATTTACGGGATTATCTTCAACCAGCAGGATGGATGCCGTATATTTTTTATTTTCAGACAGCCGGTGACTTGTCATAATCCCGGTAGATAGTTCAGAATCAAGGATCTTTTCACCTTCCATTCCCAGGATATAAGCAAGCATTTGAAATAATTTTTTTTTCGATACCGGGGTCGGCAGATATCCTTTGAACCCAGCTTTACTTAAATTGTCGGCAATTCCCGGAACAGGTATGGAGCAGGCTATAAAATCAAATGGATAGCTGCGGGGGTCAAGGTCGGCAATCTTGCGGTTGAAATCACAAACTGAAACTTTTATAATTTTGCCGAAATCAATGACGGCAATATCAAATCCCTTTCCCGCGTTTTTTTTCAACTCGGGCATAAGGTCCGGAAAATTGATATGGGTGACGTCCATACCTGCAAGCCCCAATTCATGGTATAATATTTGGTGAGTTTCATCTGAAGTCGTCGAAATCAATACCTTTTTCCCCTTCAACCGGGCAGTTCTGATCCGCTTTGCCTTTATATTTTCTGCAATTCTATAACAGGCTGAGAAATAAAAAGTCGAGCCTTTGTTGATTTTGCTTTCGGCCCAGACATCCCCTCCCATCTTTTGGGCAATATTTTGGCTGATGGCAAGCCCAAGGCCTGTTCCGCCATAACGGTGGGTGATATCATTTTCAGATTGAATAAAAGGCTTGAATATTTTTTCTAATTCATTGGTTGAAACACCAATTCCCGTATCAATGACACTGACGATCAATTTGATGCCATCGTCATCCATCTGTTCAGAATCCAGACCGATTTTAATGGATCCTTTGGTTGTAAATTTAATGGCATTACCGAGAAGATTGAGCAATACCTGACGAAACCTGTGAGGATCTCCCATGACTTGTCCCGGGACATTATCACCAACCCGGCAGAGCAGTTCAACCTTTGATTCATCAACCTTGGTTCGGACCGCATCAATAATGTCAAAACACAGCACCTCGGGATCAAATCCAATCTGCTCAAAACTCAATTTACCGGCCTCAATCTTAGAAAAATCAAGGATATCATCGACAACGGATAAAAGCGTTTCACATGAAAATCTTGCATTTTTTAAAAAAGATTTTTGTTCCTCATTCAAAGGTGTATCTAAAAGCATGTCCGTGTAGCCGACAATCCCGTTTAAGGGTGTCCGTATTTCATGACTCATGCTGGCAAGGAAAAAAGTTTTGGCTTTGGATGCCTCCTTTGCTTCTCTTGCAAGGATATTGGCTCTTTCTACGGCCACGCACAATTCCTGGTTCATTTTCCTGAGATTTATAATATTTTTTTTCTCTCTCGCAATCCTGTTGATTCTAGCCAGAGCGGAATTCATGCTGAGGGGCTTTGTCATATAGTCCGCCGCTCCGGCATCCATAATATCGACGTAGGAATAATCCGATGCATATCCGGTCATAATGATAAAATCCATTTCAGGATGAATGGATTTAACTTTTTTGAGAAGCTCAATACCATCGATTCCCGGCATGGATATATCTGAAATCACAAGATCAAAAGGTTCAGCCTGAATTCGGGTCATTGCCGCTTCCCCGGTTTCAGCCTCCCGGCAATAAAACCCGACCTTTGTAAGCGCCTTGATCAAAATCATCCGAACGCTTATTTCATCATCCACGATAAGGACTCTCCTGATGGGGTTGTCCTTACCGTTCAGGAGGATATCAGGCATTGACCCTTTCGACATATTCGCGGGTTCGGGTGTCAATCTTTATCACCTGTCCTTTTTCAACAAAAGGGGGAACCTGGACTTCAAAGCCTGTTTCAAGGATAGCAGGCTTTGTACTGCCGGTTGCCGTATCTCCCTTTGCCCAGAGTTCCGATTCCACAATTTTCAGATTAATAAAATTCGGCAGGGTCACACCTATGGTAACGCCGTTGAACAACAGAATCGTGCAAACCGTATTATCCTTTAAAAGGTCTGTTACATCTCCCAATTGTTCTTTGGTCAGAAAAT
>JAABTB010000066.1 GCA_011390085.1 Desulfobacula sp. | reverse complement strand
GCCCCGCCATAAACCCCGGTATATCATGGGGGTGGGCACACCGGAAGACCTGGTGGAGCTGACCCGCCTGGGCTGTGATATGTTCGACTGTGTCATGCCGACCCGGAATGCAAGGAACGGGCAACTGTTTACCTCCCGGGGAACCCTCAATATTGCCAATGCAAAATACAGGCTTGACAAGGCCCCCCTGGATGCCGAATGTCATTGTTATACGTGCCGGAATTATTCTCGGAGCTATTTGAGACATCTGTACAAAGCCCGGGAGATTCTTTCGTACCGGTTGAATACGATCCATAATGTGTATTATTACCTGGATCTCATGGAAAAAATGAGAGAGGCCATAGGAGAAAATCGGTTTTTTGAGTTCAGACAGGCCTTTTATATGAAAAGACAAAATGATCCCCCGGAGGGGGTGTAGAATAAGGAAATTCAGATATCATGCATGAAATGGGGATAGCCGAACAATTGGTGAAGATTGCCCTGGATGCCATTCCCAAGGATATTAAAAATCCCAGGGTGGAGACGGTTCATCTTAAAATCGGAAAGCTGGCTTCCGTGGTGGAACACAGTCTCACCTTCTGTTTTGAAATTATCTCAAAGGATACTCCCCTTGAAAAGGCCCGGCTTGAAATCGATTCCGTGCCGGTGAAGGTTCATTGCAAATCCTGTGACCATTCCTGGGAGGTGACCGGGCCGGTTTTTCAATGCCCCTTTTGCGAGGACGGGGACGTTGAAATGATCAGCGGCCGGGAGATCGAGATTATTTCCCTTGAGCTTGAAGATGCTCCTTAAATCGATAACCCCTTAGCAGAACGGAAAAGCGCCATGGAAATCAAGATTCAAAAAAAAGTGCTGCAAGTCAATGAAACAGAAGCTGAAAAAAGCAGGAAATTTTTCCGGCAAAAGAATGTATTTGTCCTGAACATGATGTCTTCTCCCGGTTCCGGTAAAACGGAAACCCTTTGCAAAACCCTGACAAAGCTCATGCCGGGGGTGAGGGTGGGGGTGATCGTGGGGGATATCTGCACCACCAATGATGCGGACCGGCTTGTAAAGACAGGGGCCCGGGTCACTCAGATCAATACGGACCAGTTTGGAGGCGACTGCCATCTTTCCGCCTCCCTTGTCCTGGATTCGGCTGAAAAGCTGGGCTGCGACGACCTGGATCTGCTGATTGTCGAAAATATCGGGAACCTGGTCTGTCCAGCCGAATTCGACATTGGTGAGGATTCCAGGGCCGTTGTTTTGAGTGTTACCGAAGGCGAGGACAAGCCCCTGAAATATCCTTTGATGTTCCGGGTGGCGGACGTGGCCATCTTAAACAAGATTGATCTTCTGCCCTATCTGGATGTGGATAGGGATCTGGCTGTGGGCAATATGCAAAAAGTACATCCCCGGATGCCGGTGTTTGAAATGTCGGCCAAAACCGAAGAGGGTTATGAGCCCTGGCTCGACTGGCTGAAACTCAAAGTGTTTGAAAAAACGGGAAAGGGGCTGTAAAAAAAAGGGGGGAATCATGGAAACGAAAAAAATGGCCTTTAGCGGGACCTGGTATCCTGCAACGGCCCGTGAATGTGAGGCGTCCATAGAAAAATTCTTGCAGGAAAAACAAGGCCCCCTGCCGGGTTCTTTTGCCGGCGGTATTGTTCCCCATGCCGGCTGGTATTTTTCAGGCTCCATTGCCTGCCGGGTCATTGCCTCTCTTCAATCCGATGAACGAATAGATACCGTTGTCCTGTTTGGCGCCCATATGCATCGTCAGTCCGAACCCTTTATCCTGGGTCACGGCGTCGTTGAAACCCCCTTTGGAGACATTGAGGTGGATACGGAACTGGTGGATAGAATCTGCGATAGCATCAGCATCCGAAAAAGACCCCCATCCAAATTTCCGGATGAGAACACCCTTGAACTCCAGAATCCCTTTATCCGGTATTTTTTTCCCAAGGCTAAAATTGTGATCATGGGGGTGGCCCCCTCCTTTTTTGCATCCGTCATCGGTGCCACGGCTGTGGCCGAGGCCGGTCAATTGTCAAGGAAGATCAGGGTCATCGGGTCCACGGACATGACCCATTACGGGCCGGATTTCGGGCTTACCAGTGCAGGGTCCGGTGAAAAGGCCGTGGACTGGGTGACACATAAAAACGACCGAACGGCCATCGAGGCCATGAAGAGAATGGCGGAAGAAGAGATTATCCATGAGGGCCTCACCCATCAAAATATGTGCTGCCCCGGCGCGGCCGCGGCCACGGTGGCAGCCGTAAAAAAAATGGGCGCAGTCCGGGCTCTTGAGCTGGACTACGCCACCAGTTTTCAAAAATCAGCCTCCCCGAGTTTTGTCGGGTATGCGGGGATACTCTACGCCTTGTCCTGAATAAACCGGACAGCCCTTTTTATCCTGGCGATGGTTTTTTCTTTGCCCAAAGCCAGGAGCATTTCAAAGATGCCCGGGCTGACCGTTGTCCCGGTGACGGCCACCCTCAGAGGCTGGGCAATTTTGCCGAATTTAAGCGCGGTTTCCTCCAGGATGAGTTTGAATGCAGCTTCAAGGGCTTCCTGGGTATAAGGCGCCAGGGCCTTTATCCGTTCTGCGGATTTTTCAAGAACAGATAGAATATCCGGGGTTAAAAATTTATCTGCCGCAGCCGGGTCCCATTCCACCTCATCCTTATAATAAAAAGCCGCCCCTTGGGCCATCTCCACCAGGGTCCTGCTCCGGGGCTGAAGGGTTTGAACAACGCCCCGGGTAAAGGCATCATTTTCGGCGTCTATGCCCAGCTCTTTTAAGTGGAAAACCAGGGGGCCAGCCAATTCTTCCGGGGTTTTTTTCTGAATATGCTTGGCATTCAAGGCCATGAGCTTGTCCGTATCAAACATGGAAGCAGACCGGCCCAGATGTTCCAGGTCAAATTTTTGGATGAGTTCATCCCGTTCAAAAAATTCCTGATCCCCGTGGGACCATCCCAGCCTCACCAGGTAATTGATCATGGCATCGGGCAAAAAGCCCATTTTTTTGTATTCCCCCACGGACATGGCCCCATGCCGCTTGCTCAACCTGGCCTTGTCGGAACCCAGGACCATGGGGACATGGCCGAAAACCGGCATGTCCGCTCCCAGGGCCGCATAGATGAGCATCTGCTTTGGCGTATTGATCAAATGGTCGTCCCCCCGGATAATGGTATTGATGCCCATGGTGATATCATCAATGACCACGGCCAGGTTGTACATGGCAGACCCGTCGCTTCGCCGGATAATAAAATCATCGATCTCGGAATTCTGAAAAGCGGTATTGCCTTTGACAATATCTTCAACCACCGTCACTCCCGTGTCCGGGGTTTTCAGGCGGACCACGGTATGGTCTGCCCTTTGCAGGTTCAGATGCCTGCATTTCCCGTTGTACATGGGTTTTTTGCCGTTGGCCTTGGCCTCTTCCCTCATGCGGTCCACCTCTTCCGGGGTGCAGGCGCAATGATAGGCATGGCCGGATTCAATGAGCTTTTCGATATATTCATTATAAATGGGATACCGTTGGGTCTGAAAATAGGGGCCTTCATCCCAGTCAATGCCGAGCCATTCCAGGGATTCCAGTATGGCATCCAAGGATTCGGTGGTGGATCTGGCCGCATCCGTGTCTTCGATTCTCAGGACAAACCGGCCATTTGTTTTTCGGGCATAGAGCCAGTTAAAGAGGGCGGTTCTGGCTCCGCCGATATGAAGATAGCCCGTCGGGGACGGGGGGAAACGGGTCACAATAGGTTTGATCGGGGGATTCATGGATTCTCCGTAAAAAAATAAATAGGGTGTAAAATCGAGCCCTTAAGTAACATAAAACTTTCATTAGGGCAATAAGGTTTAATTTCTTGACTCTTTTTTTAAATTAGGGTAAATAAATATGTTTTATTCCATTGGTACCATATAGTGGATAATCAATAAAATAATATAGTTAGGAGAAATCAATGCCAGTACCCAAGCAGCGGAGCTCTAAAGCAAGAGGCAGAAAGAGACGGACACACTACAAAGTCAGCGCACCTACAGTCGGTGTATGCCCTGAATGCCAGGAACCCAAACTTCCCCATGTAGCCTGTCCCGAATGCGGGGCTTACAATGGAAGAAATGTGAAACCCCCGGTAGTGAGTGAAGAATAAACAAAGGAGTCGGCCTGCATTATGACGGTTGAAACTAAAGTAAAAAAAGTGATTGCAGAAAAAATTCCGGGCCTTGATATGGAAGATATTCTTCCGGAAGCATCCCTGATCGAAGATCTGGGTGCGGATTCTCTGACCATTGTGGAGCTCATCATGTCCATGGAGGAAATTTTTGATATTGAAATTGATGATGAGGATGCTGAGAAGCTGATCACCGTCCAGGATGCCATAGATTTTATCAAGGCAAAATTCTAGGAAGGGATATGGATAAAACTCAGCCCATTATCATCGGAAGTGACCATGCTGCTTTTGAATTAAAGGAAAAAATTAAGGCCTGGCTTTTGGACAAGGGTTACCTGGTGGAAGATGCCGGAACCCACAGCTCTGCCTCGGTGAATTATGTGGATTACGGCCGGAAAGTGGCCGGCGCTGTCTCCCGGGGTGAGTTTTCCCGGGGAATTCTGCTCTGCGGCACGGGGCTGGGCATGTCCATGGTGGCCAACCGGTTCCGCAATGTCCGGGCAGCCCTCTGTTCCGATCTTTTTTCTGCGAAAATGAGCCGGATTCACAATGATTCCAATATTCTGGTTCTGGGCGGCCGTATCCTGGGGGATATTCTGGCTTTTGAACTGGTCAGGACCTGGCTTGACAACGGATTTGAGGGGGGTCGCCACCTGGAACGGATTCAAAGTATGGATGCACCCTGATGGGCGCATCTTAATGGGCGCATCACGGGCGAGACCAGCCCGCCCGGCATAAACCGGGATGCGGTTTTTTAAGGAGATACGGAAGGAATCAGATATGGGGTATATAGAAAAGACGGATTCTCAGATTGCAAACTGTATCGAACAGGAGGCCCTTCGCCAGGAATATGAGCTGAACCTGATCGCTTCTGAAAATACCGCCGGCCTGGCCGTGATGGAAGCTCAGGGGTCCATCCTGACCAATAAATATGCAGAAGGATATCCTGCCCGGAGATATTATGGGGGATGTGAATTTGTGGACCAGGTGGAAGATCTGGCCATAGAGCGGGCCAAGCGGCTTTTTTCCGTCGAATATGCCAATGTCCAGCCCCATTCCGGCTCCGGAGCCAATATGGCTGTGTATTTTGCCCTGCTGAATCCTGGAGATAAGGTCCTGGCCATGGACCTTTCCCATGGGGGGCATCTCACCCATGGGGCAGCCGTGAGTTTTTCCGGCAGGCTTTTTCAATTCTCCCATTACGGGCTGTCTGCCGAAACTGAGAGGATTGATTTAAACCAGGTGGAGAGCCTTGCCAAACAACACCGGCCGAAATTGATTGTGGCCGGGGCCAGCGCCTATCCGAGAATCATCGACTTTAAAGGCTTTTCCACGATTGCAAAATCCGTGGACGCCCTTTTCATGGTGGACATGGCCCATATCGCCGGGCTGGTGGCGGCCGGGGTTCATCCCAGCCCCGTCGGCTTTGCCGATGTGATCACCTCCACCACCCATAAAACCCTCCGGGGTCCCCGGGGCGGGCTGATCCTGTCTTCGGAAGAATTTGCAAAAAAAATTGCCGCCCAGATTTTCCCGGGCATTCAGGGAGGCCCTTTGATGCATGTGATTGCGGCCAAGGCCGTGGCCTTGAAGGAGGCCATGGGCGAACCCTTTAAGCAGTACCAGCGCCAGGTGATCAAAAATACTGCGGTCCTTGCCGCCGTGATTATGGAAAGAGGGTATCGCCTGGTATCCGGCGGAACGGACAACCATATGGTCCTGGTGGATTTTTCCGGAAAAGAGATTTCAGGCAAGGATGCTGAAGAACGACTTGGAAAGGCCGGGATCACGGTGAATAAAAATTCAGTTCCCAATGAAAAACGCAGCCCTTTTATCACCAGCGGTGTCCGCATCGGAATGCCCCTGGTGACCTCAAGGGGAATGAAGGAAGATGCGGCCCGTGAAATCGGGTCCCTTATCTGCGATGTCCTGGATGATCCCTCCCGGACCGAAGCTGTGAAAAAGAAGGTCAGGGCATTGTTCACACAGTATCCCTTATATCAAGAGAAACAGGCATGAAGGAATTATTTCCCGACCCGTCCGGACCATCCGGGGACAGACCGTCCTGGCATGAATATTTCATGGGAATCTGCGATCTTGTTTCCAGCCGGTCCACCTGTTTGCGAAGAAAGGTCGGGGCGGTTCTGGTCAAGGAAAAACGGATCCTGTGTTCGGGCTATAACGGGGCTCCGGCCAATGTTCCCCATTGCCGGGAAACCGGGTGCCTGAGAGAAAAGCTCAAGGTGCCGTCCGGGGAAAAGCATGAACTGTGCCGGGGGGTCCATGCGGAACAGAATGCCATTATCCAGGCGGCCTTCCACGGCATCGCCGTAAACGGTTCCGTTCTTTACTGCACCAACCAGCCCTGCTCCATCTGTGCCAAAATGATCATTAATGCCGGTATCCTGGCTGTGTATTACAGGGACGGATATGAGGATGCACTGACCCTGGATATGTTTGACAAGGCCAAGGTAAGCCTTGTCCGGCTGAGCACCTGAAAAAAGAGATAAAAATGAAATGCCCATTTTGCGGAAATAGAGATACAAAGGTCATTGATTCGCGTCCGGGCAAGATTGAATTTGAGATCCGGAGGCGAAGGGAATGCCTCCAGTGCATCCGCCGGTTTACCACCTACGAACGGCTTGAACAGCTCCCGGTAATGATCGTGAAAAAAGACAGCCGCAGGGAAGAATTCAACCGGGAAAAAATCCTTAGCGGCATCATGAAGGCCTGTGAAAAAAGAGCTATCAGCATGGATCAGATTGAGGCCCTGGTGGATGAAATTGAACAGGGACTAAGGGAAGGCAATGACCGGGAAATCCAGTCCAAGGTGGTGGGGGAAAAAATCATCGAGGCCCTGAAGAAAATTGATGATGTGGCCTATGTCCGTTTTGCATCGGTTTACCGGGAATTCAAGGATGTGGCGGATTTCATAGAAGAACTGAAGGGCCTGCTCCCCAAAGACTGCCTGCCTGCAGAATTTGATAAAGCTCTGGACAAGACCGATGATTGATCCTGAATACATGCACAAAGCCCTGGCCCTTGCAAGAAAAGCAAAGGGCTTTACCTCTCCCAATCCCTGCGTGGGCGCAGTGGTGGTCAAAGACGGCGTCATTGTCGGACAAGGGTATCACCGACGGTTCGGGGGCCCCCATGCCGAAGTGGAGGCCCTGGATGATGCCGGACCCAATGCGGCAGGTGCAACTCTCTATGTGACTCTTGAACCCTGCCACCATGTTGGGAAAACCCCGCCCTGTACGCACAAAATTATTGGTTCAAATATTAAGAAAGTGGTGGTGGGCTGCAAAGATCCCAACCCCTTTGTGGGCGGCGGCGGCATCCGGTTTCTTGAAGAAAACGGCATTGAAGTGGTTTCCGGTGTTCTGGAAGAAGATGCTGAAATCCTGATTGAAGATTTTATCTGGTATGTCAGGAACGATAAAAAGCCCTTTGTCATCCTGAAAACCGCTTCCACCCTGGACGGCAGAACGGCAACCGCCACAGGCGATTCCAAATGGATCACGGGTAGTGCATCCAGGGCCTTTGTCCATCAGATCCGCCATGAGGCGGATGCCATTCTCATCGGGTCCGGAACCCTGCATAGCGATAATCCCTCTCTGACGGCCAGAATCGAAGGCGTTGAAACCCGGGACCCGGCCAGAATTATCCTGGATACCCATTTGACCATCAAAGAAAATGCCCAGGTCCTTACCCAGACATCCAAGGCCAAAACCATTATTGTCACCCATGCCGGAGCCCCGGTGGAAAAAAGGGCCTGGCTTGAAAAACAAGGGGTTCAGGTGCTGGATGTGGGCTTAAAAGGCAATAGGCTTGATTTACAAGAACTCATGGTTAAATTAGGTCAGATGCCGTTTTTAAGTGTTATGATCGAGGGGGGCGGCACAGTGGCCGGGGCGGCCCTGCGAGCCGGGATTGTAAACAAGCTCTTGCTCTTCATGGCGCCCCGGATCATGGGGGGAAACGATGGAAAACCCATGTTTGAGGGCAGGGGGCCTGAACGGATAAAGGATGCCCTTGAATTGAAAAAATTGAGCCTTACCCGGTTTGAAAAAGATATCCTGGTGAGCGGATATTTGAAATAAGGAGAAAGTCAGAACCGACATATGTTTACAGGAATCATTGAAAGTTTTGGAACCATCCGCCGCATCGAACCCAAGGGAGAGGGCAAGGTCCTTTCTATCGGGTGTGATCTGGATCTGTCCGCAACAAAGATTGGGGATTCCATTGCCGTAAATGGGGCCTGCCTCACGGCCGTCAGTGTGGAGAAACAGGGATTCCAGGTGGATATGGCGCCTGAAACCGTTGAGCGAACCACCTTTAAGCATCTCACGGTGGGGGCGAGGGTGAACATCGAACGGGCTTTGAGACTCGCTGACCGGATCGACGGTCATCTGGTGTCGGGACATATTGACGGCACCGGAACCATCTCTTCACTGGTCAGAAAAAGCAATGCCCTGATTCTCAGGATTGGTGTCCCCCCAAAGCTTGCCGGAGACATGATCGAAAAAGGCTCCGTGGCCATCGAAGGGATCAGCCTGACCATCAACCACTGTACGGATACGGATTTTGAAGTCAGTATCATTCCCTATACCGCCGATATCACCACCATCGGCCAAAAAAAGGTAGGGGATGAAGTCAATATTGAAACCGATATGATCGGAAAATATATCAAAAAAATAATATTACAGAAAAGTTCCTCTAAGAACGATGCCTTGCCTGAAGACAAAAAGGGTATCAGCATGGACCTTCTCGCAAGGAACGGGTTTTTATAAGCCAAAGGATTAAATATGCCTCATTT
>JAABTB010000065.1 GCA_011390085.1 Desulfobacula sp. | reverse complement strand
GTATTGGGTATTGACAGGCCGATTTCTTCCACGGCAATTTTGTTGGCATTGATGATCCCGAGTTTTCTTAAATTCTCATGGGAAACGCTGACCTTATTGTCGGCATCATTCAGAAGCATCATGCCGCCCGGCAACAAACCCTGAAACACGGCAGGAGAATTTTTCTGACTCGGATCCAGCACCACAATAATATCCGGGTTGTAAATCTGGGTTTTCTCTCTGATCGGCTTATCGGAGAATCTTCCAAAGGCTGTAACCGGTGCACCTCTTCTTTCAAACCCGAACATGGGAAAGCTGGCGCCGAACTGTCCGGTCCTGGCAAATGCATTGGCTAGAATTTTTGAGGTGGTGACAACCCCCTGCCCCCCTCTACCATGAAATCTGACTTCACTCATTTTGCATTTCCTCCTTTAATCTTCTAAAGATGCCGGAAGCCGACATTCCCCTTCCAGTAAACTCAACCCGCCCAACATGCAGTATTCATAATCCACGTCATCCTGAAGAATCTGAAGGTCCTCTTCGCTCAGATGGGCGAATTTTTTGATCAGCTCGGTATAGGTGGATACAGGCTTGGGCTTTTTAACGGTTTTGGTCATCCTGATTTTGCCGTTTTCTGCTTCCCAAAGCGGAAAATAATTGGTCTTTACAGCTCTGCGGCAGATCTCAATGGTATTTTCAGGGGCAAATCCCCAGCCGGTGGTGCAGGGTGCAAACACATGAAGGAAGGCAAAGCCTCTTTTTTTAGCTTCTTTGGCTTTCAGGAGTTTTTTGGCCAGATCGTCCAGATCACTCAAGGTGGCCGTGGCTGCATAGGGGATTTTATGCATGGCCATTTTCAGAGCCAGATTCATGCGTCTCAGGTTCTTTCCTTTGGAAGCAGAGCCAAAGGGTGTGGTAGTGGTGGTGGCGCCAAAGGGAGTGGTTCCGCTTTTCTGGATACCGGTATTCATATATCCTTCATTGTCATAGCAGATATAGATAAACGGCTCATTTCTCTCGGCTGCGCCGGACAGATTCCCAAACCCGATATCGGCCGCTGTTCCGTCCCCGTTAAAACAGACCACCGTATTTTTGATCCCGGCTTTCCGGTAATAGCGGGCAAGACCTGTGGCATTGGCGGCAGCACCGGTCATCAAGGTTCCGAAATAGGACAGTTTGTGCCAGGATTGATTGTTCTGACCGAGGAGAACCGGTGCTGAACAGGACGGGGTCCCGGTAATAACGATATCATTACCCATGACCTGGGGGATAAATCGCAATAAAAGCTCAAGACCGCAGCCGGGACAGAATGCCACCCCTTTTGAAAACGGGTCCTCATATTTGAGGTAATCCATCACTTTAGTCAGATTATCTTTCTTTTTTTGTGTCATATTAAAGCCCTCCCTCTTTCTGGGCTTCAGGATATGAAACCCAGGTGACTTCACGAACGGTTTTACCTGCAGCAAGATCACAGGTTGTATCGATCATGTTTGCAACATTGATTTTTGTGATGTCCGTGTTTGCAATACCATCGATAAAACTGATCATTTTTGAACCGCCAAGCTGGGTTTCAAAGGCCTTGAGTTCGGTATAAATCGGGCCGCCCTTGAATCCGAAGCAAAGGCTTCTGTCCACCACGCCAATGGCTTTTTTACCTTTAAGCGCTTTAATCATGGCTTCGCTGGGAAAAGGCCTGTACATTCTCATTTTTAAAAGGCCGGCCTTGACCCCTTCCTCGCGTTTTTCATCAATCACTGATTTAATCGTACCGCACATGGAGCCTGAGCCTACCAGAACCACATCGGCATCGTCCATCCGATATTCTTCAACCAGACCGCCATAACTGCGGCCGAAAATCCCTTCATATTCTTTATCAATCTGTTCGAATTTGGCTTTAGCTCTTTCCATGGCAGAAACATGTTTGTGCCGAAGCTCCAGATATCCCCCCAGGATGCCGTGGGAACCGCAGCCCAGCCGTCCGCCCGGCACCAGCTTTGTTCTCTCGGGCTGAGTCTTTAACACGGATAAAAAGCGATCCACATCTTCCTGGAAGGGCACATCCACTCCCTCGGACAGATAGGACAGGTAGAACCCGTCATAATGAACCATCACCGGCACCTGGATATCATAATCCTCAGCCAGGCGATAGGCCTGGAGGACCAGATCCATAACTTCCTGGCAATCTTCGGCAATCAAGAAGATCCATCCCGCATCCCGGGTGGAAATCATGTCCTGCTGGCCGGAGGATACGGCTATAATCCCCGGTGTTTCACGATTTACGTTCACCATGACAATTGGCGCTCTTGCACCTGCTGCCGCAAGAATGGCATCATACATAAAGACAAGTCCCCAGGAAGAAGTGGCTGTAAAGACTCTTCCACCTGCAAGGGAGGCTGCCATCACAGCATTCATGGCTGAATTTTCACCTTCAACGGTGATCAGCTCACAATCCATTTCCCCGTTGGCATGAAACTGGGAAATCTGTTCAATCACTTCGGTTTGAGGAGTAATCGGGTAGGCTGCCACCACATCCGGCCGGGCAAGTTTTGCAGCAATGGCGGCTGCGGCATTCCCTGTGATAACCTTAATCTGTGATTTTTTTTGTGCTTTTGTAATCATTTCTTAAAATCCCCCTCCGGCATCATGGAAATTGCATTTTTGGGACATTCCTTGGCACAGATCCCGCATCCCTTACAAAAGTCCAGGTCGGGAGAAAAACAGGACTCCTCAACCATCTCCATCACCTGAATCGGACAGTAGATTGCACAAAAGCCGCAGAATATGCATTTGTCCTTGTCAACGACAGGCCGCTTGGTTCGCCAGTCCCCCGTATCCGAACACATCAGGGGATCGTTGGAATCCGACCACGGTCCTTCATGCTTAAAATACTTGTTTGATGACATACAACCCTCTCCTCTTTAAAAATAAGATAACCCTTCATGAAATATGGCCCTTTTACTGTATCTATTTCATAGCTGATAAATAGCCGCAGCCTGATTGCATTGTCAAGTAAAAAATAATTTTTATTTGGAAAAAATGTCCTATTTAAACAATAAGAAGTAGTAGTTATGAGATATGATTTGAATTGTGAATATTGCATATGGTTGATCGATCAACTAAAAAAACATAAACCCATCCGAGGTCCTCACCAACTCCTGTTCACTTTAGACTCAAGATACTTCATCGTCTCTGGTTTATTCCAAAATGAAAACCAAATGAACACATCTTTACAAAGATGACGATTGTTTGGAGAATGTTATGTTTGGTTGACCGACACCTATAATCCGGCAGAACATAGGGCCTTTTTAAATTTTACGTGCGTTGGCCCTGTGCACGCCATGTGCATACCTTGACATTTTTGATTTTGCCATAATTATTTAGAAAAAATTTATTAACCGGTAAAAATTGAAAACAGGAGTGAACATGGGAACCAAAAAAACACGTAAATTCAAAGCCGAAGTGCAGCAACTGCTGCATCTGATCATTAATTCATTGTATTCCAACCGGGAAATTTTTGTCCGGGAATTGATCTCAAATGCCTCGGATGCCATTGACAAGGCCAGGTTCAAAGAGCAGACCCAGCCGGAACTGTTCAGCGACGACAATGACTTCCATATCCGGCTCACCCTTGATCCTGAGAAAAAAACCTTCCAGATCTCGGACAATGGGATCGGCATGACCATGGATGAGGTCAATGAGAATATCGGCACCATTGCCCAGTCCGGAACAGCCGCCTTTATGAAGGCCCTTGAAAAATCCAAAAAAGACAATCTTCTGACACCGGAACTCATCGGCCAGTTCGGGGTGGGCTTTTATTCGGCCTTTATTGTGGCGGACAAGGTGGTTCTCGAAACCCGGGCTCCGGACGAAAAACAGGGAGTCCGCTGGGAATCCGACGGTAAGGGGTCCTATGCGGTGGAAGATATTGAAAAGGAAAAACGGGGCACCACCATCACCCTTTTCCTGAAAGAACAGGAAGAAGGGGATCAGGATTTTACGGAAGAATATACCATCCGGCAGATTGTTAAAAAACATTCAGACTTTGTCAGCTATCCCATCATCATGAATGTGGAAACCAGCGAACCCATCCCTGAAAATGAAATCATCAAGGATTCCAGCGGCAAACCCATCGGCGACACCTTCCGGAAAATCCGGAAGGACGAAACCCTGAATTCCCGGAAAGCCATCTGGTCCAAGGCCAAGGAAGATGTCACCCAGGAAGAGCATGAAGAATTCTATAAACATATCAGCCATAATTGGGACAAACCCCTGGAGATCATCCACAAGCGGTTCGAAGGGGTGACGGAATACGATGTCCTCATGTACCTGCCGTCCAAGGCCCCCTTTGATATGTTCCGGCCCGAGCGGAAGCACGGCATGCAATTGTACTGCAAACGCGTCTTTATCATGGATGACTGCAAGGAACTGCTGCCCGAATACCTGGGCTTTGTCCAGGGCATTGTGGATGCGCCGGACCTGAACCTGAACGTGAGCCGGGAGATCCTCCAGGAAGACCGCCTGGTCCGGAATATCCGGAAAAACCTGGTGAAACAGATTTTCTCCGTTCTGGAAGGGATGGAAAAGGAAAAATACGAAGAATTTTATAATGAATTCGGCCAGGCCCTGAAAGCCGGCATTCCCACGGATTTTGAAAACAAAGAAAGGCTGGCGGCCCTCCTCAGATACAAGACCACAAAATCCGAGGGCAAATATGTCACCCTGGATGAATATATCGCCAATATGAAGGAAGGCCAGAAGGAAATCTATTACCTGACCGGAGAAAACCTGACCTCCCTCATCAACTCCCCTTTGCTGGAATCCCTGAAAGCAAAGGATTATGAAGTTATCCTGATGGTGGACCCCATTGACGAATGGGTGACCCAGTCCCTTCACGACTACAAGGAAAAAACACTCAAGAGTGCGGAAAAAGGGGACCTGGACCTGGATAAGGTGGATGATGCAAAGAAAAATGAATACTCGGCTCTCCTGTCCTTCCTGAAAGGCAAGCTGGAAGACAAGGTCAAGGATGTGGTGGTCTCCGCCAGGCTGACGGATTCCGTTTCCTGCCTGTCCGGCGATGCCTGGGGCATGAG
Source organism: Desulfobacula sp. (assembly GCA_011390085.1). Taxonomy (GTDB): domain Bacteria; phylum Desulfobacterota; class Desulfobacteria; order Desulfobacterales; family Desulfobacteraceae; genus Desulfobacula. The sequence continues at coordinate 3,990 of JAABTB010000065.1, read as the reverse complement.
CGCCTATATGGAAAAAATCCTCAAGGCTTCGGGCCAGAAGAGTCCGGAACAGAAGCGGGTCATGGAAGTCAATGTCAACCACCCGGTCCTGGTTAAAATGAAGGCCATCTTTGAAACCGATACCACCAACCCGGTGCTCAAGGATTACAGTGAACTCCTCCTGGATATTGCCGTCATCAGCGAAGGCGGGAAACTGGATAATCCGGCAAGATTCTCAAAGCAAATGGGGGATCTCATGGCCAAAAACCTATGATGATTTTCCTTGAAACCCTGGGATGCTCCAGAAACCAGGTGGACAGCGAGATCATGCTGGGAAAGCTGGCGGCCAGGGGCCACACCCTGACCCCTGATCCGGCCCTGGCCGAGGTGATCATCGTCAACACCTGCGGATTCATATCAACAGCCTCGGATGAGGCTGTTGATGTTATCCTGGAAATGGCGGAATACAAGAAAACCGGGGCTTGCAAACGGCTCATCGCCACCGGGTGCCTGGCACAGAGGTATAAGGATGATCCGGATCTGACGGCCACCCTGCCGGAAGTGGATGCTTTCCTCGGTACGGCCGCCTGCGAACGGATTGTAGAGGCGGTGGAGAGCAGGGAAGCCTTAACCCTTTTTACCGATCCCAATCAAAGAGCCTTCCAGGATATGTCCGAACAGCGGGAACTGCTTTCAGACCATTTTGCCTATGTCAAGGTGTCGGAAGGCTGCAACCGGCTCTGCACCTATTGTATTATCCCGAAACTCAGGGGCGCCCAGCGATCAAGACCTGTTGCCGATATTTTAAGGGAATCGGAGGGCCTCGTGGATCAAGGGGTAAAGGAAATCATTCTGACGGCTGAAAACACAACGGATTATGGCCGGGATTTGAAAGACGGAACCGGGTTTGACCAGGTGCTGGCCGGGCTGGCCAAGGCCCTTGACAACAAAGAGGCCTGGGTCCGTTTTTTGTACACCCATCCGGAAACCCTTACGGAGCAGGTGATCCGGACGGTGAAAGACCATAAGAACATTGCTTCCTATTATGATGTTCCCATCCAGCATGCCTCCTCCCACATACTCAAAAAAATGGGGCGGCCCTATACCGTTGAAGATCTTTATACCTTGTTTGAAACCATAAAATGGATTGACCCGGAGGCAGCCCTAAGAACCACCTTGATTGTGGGATTTCCCGGTGAAACCGAGGCGGATTTCAAGATTCTAATGAAATTCATCCGGGATATCCGGTTTGATCATCTCGGGGTATTTATCTATTCGGATTCGGAGGATTTAAAATCCCATCGACTAAAGGACCATGTCCCCGCTGAAATTGCAGAAATCCGCCACGACCGGATCATGGAAGCCCAGGCCAAAATCTCCCTGGTCATTAATGAAGGCCACGTGGGAAAAATATTCGAGGTCCTGGTGGAAGAAAATCCCGAGCCCGGGGTCTATATCGGCCGGACCCGGTTCCAGGCCCCGGAGGTGGATGGGGTGACCTTTATTTATGCCGACGGGCTTGAAATAGGGACCTTTGTTAAGGTAAGAATTACGGATGCGTTTGAATATGATATTGCCGGAGAGCTTGCATGACAAAGGACCTGAAATCAAGAATCATTGAATTGACAAGAAAAGACCTTGAAACGGTTGAAACCGCCCTTGAAATGCAGTTGGACCCCAACCTGGAACTGGTCCGGGAGATTGCCTCCCACCTTCTGTTCAGCGGCGGAAAGCGGCTGCGGCCCCTTTTGATGATCCACAGCGCAAGGCTCTGCGGCTATGCCAATGGATTTGAAATAGAATTTTCCACCCTTTTTGAATATTTGCATGCCGCCACCCTTCTTCATGACGATGTGGTGGACAAGGCTGATACAAGACGGGGGAAAAAAGCGGCCCACATCCAATGGTCGGCTCCGAAAGTGGTTCTGACCGGGGATTTTCTTCTGGCCAGGGCCCTGGATCTGGCCGCAAGGACCCGGCAGCCGGATATTATCACCGTCATTGCCGGCATTACCAGGGACATGTCCCAGGGTGAAATCAATCAGCTTGAAAAAAAGGGCAAACTGGATCTGACGGAAGAAGAATACCTGGATGTCATTGAAAAAAAGACGGCTGTCCTGATCCAGGGCGCCTGCCACAGCGGGGCCATCCTTGCCCGGGCATCCGGGGAAAAACAGGAGGCCTTGAAGCGATATGGTTTTCACACGGGCATGGCCTTTCAAATGGCCGATGATCTCCTGGATTATACCGGCACAAAAGAAGCCCTGGGGAAAATTCCCGGTGCAGACATCCGTGAAGGCAAACTCACCCTGCCCGTGATTTACAGTCTTGCCCATGCTTCGCCGGAGGACAGGGTCTGGATGGAAAAAATCATTAGGGACCCCGTATTCAAACCAACCGCATTTGAACGGTTCACGGAAAAATTGATCCAGTACAAAGGCATTGACTATACCCGTCAATGTGCGCAGGTTCATGTCCAAAAAGCCGTCCAATGCCTGGAAGAATTTGAAGAAGGGCCGTCCAAAGAGATTTTGGGCCTGATCGCAGGGTATTCCATTGAAAGAAAGGTGTAAACGAATGGCTAAAAAAACAAAAGCCGCAAGGGGTCTTGTCTGTTTTCTCTGTTTCTGGATCTTTGCCGGCTCAGTCTATGCGTCAAAGGATTCCGGGGTGTTCACCACTGTGACCACCGGCCGGAGAATCATTGCCGGCCAAAACATCCAGCAGGCAAAGCAGGGTGCCATTTCCGATGCCTTGGGGGCTGCGGTTCAGAATGCGATTTCAGAACTGTTGACAAGTCAGGTTCTGGCCTCCAATCTGGATTTTTTGTACAGCGAGATTCTGTCGCGTCCCTCGGATTTTATTATCACCTACCGGGTTCTGGGTGATGTTCAAAATATAAGCGCTTCCCTTGTGGCAGTAGAATCCAGGGTCAATCTTGATCTGCTGGAAAAGACATTGACCCAGGCAAAAATTCTGGATGCCGGAAAAGATAGGCCTGTTCTCATGTTTTTCATTTCTGAAAAAACCCCGTCGGAAGATCTGCCCCGATACTGGTGGGGCAATGATCCTGATTCTTATACCTCTCTGGTGGAAGAGGTCATGATCGAACAAATGACCCGGGAGGGATTTGCCGTTGCCGGGACCGGCCCTGAACGCCCTGACCCCTCTTTTTATGATATTTCCTTTCATTCAATGGAAGATATTGGCGCGGCAAAACTCCTTGGCCGGGAAATGAAGGCGGATATGATCGTTTTCGGGCATGCGGCCGTATCCTTGGCCATCAACCGTATGGGGGAAGAAAAAACTTTTGACGCCCAAATTCTGATGGAGGCCTATGATGTCCATACCGGGGAAAAAAAGATTGTCTCAACGGTTCAAGCCGCGGCAAAGAGCGATTCAGAAGAGGAAGGCCATAAACAGGCCCTTGCTTCGGCCGCAGACCTGTCGGCCAAGAATCTGACTGAAAAAATCAACGCCTATTGGGTTCAAACGTTAAGAAAGGAATCCTCCTTTTTTCTCAGCCTGTCCGGGGATAATTTTCTTCCACGGTTTATCGCATTAAAGCAGAGGCTCAGGGAAATGCCGGAATTCACAAGCATGCTGCAAAAAGAAATCGGATCCAACAGCGCCCTTGTGCAAATCCTGTACAAAGGCCCCCCCTCTCGGTTTGCCGATGCCGTCATGCTCAAGACCTTTGACGCCTTTGGCCTTGAAATTACAGACGTAACCGACGAACGGGTCACCCTCCGCTTCATCGAAAAAGAAGAGGTGCCTGGCCCGGAAACCCGCCGGAACCCGGCACCCATACCGGAGGAAAAAAAGGAAGCCCCCTGATGAAGAGTTTTTCTTGACACGGATACCGTGTTTTGTTAATAGAACATAACGATTCAGGCGCGTAACTCAGTGGTAGAGTGCTACCTCGACACGGTAGAAGTCAGCGGTTCAACCCCGCTCGTGCCTACCAGAAATTTTTAAGGGCTTTCAGATTCGACTGAAAGCCCTTTTTAT
>JAABTB010000064.1 GCA_011390085.1 Desulfobacula sp. | reverse complement strand
AAACAAGAAGGGTATTACATTGGTCTTCCGCCCGGATATTGAGGACCGGTGTTTTCATGATCCGGTCAAAGCCTATATGGGGCCGGAGAAAAACTGGCCCGGAGCGGTCACGGCCTATGAAAAAGGCTTTGAGTTTTCCCTGTCAAACGGAAAGAAATTAGGGGTGACCTTGTCCAGGGGGGAATTCCATCATGAACCGGAATGGTATTATATGGTCCACCGGTCCATGGAAGCCGAAAGAGGTCTTGACCCGGATTCCGATCTTTTCAGTCCCGGCTGGTTCAGCGTTTCCTGTTTAGGGGGAGATCGCGTTCTGCTCAATGCCTTTGTCAGGGAAGATCATGAAGATCCTCTGAAATTTCATAAGCCCCTTGAACTTATGGGAGAAAAATCATTTGAAAAAGGAATGCCCCTCTGTGATGCGGTATATAAAAGCCTGGATGCCTTTATGGTTTCCAGGGGAACGGAAAAAAGCGTCATTGCAGGCTATCCCTGGTTTCTGGACTGGGGAAGAGACAGCCTTATTTTCTGCAGGGCCCTCATCGAGCTGGGCCGATTTTCAGAGGCCTTGTCCATTTTACGTCTTTTCGGCCGGTTTGAAGACCATGGAACCCTGCCCAATATGATCTGCGGAAAGGATGCGGCCAATATTGAGACCTCGGACGCCCCCCTCTGGTTTTTTGCCTGCTGCAAAGACCTTCTGGAAAAAGAAAAGAGCCGGGATTTTTTAAACGAGCGGCTGGGCAATCGGTCCATCCGGGAAATCCTCCTTTCCATGGCCCATTCCCTGATCACCGGAACAAAAACAGGGGTGAAGGCCGACCCTGAGACAATGCTGATTTACAGTCCGTCCCATTTTACCTGGATGGACACCAATTTTCCGGCTGGGTCTCCCAGACAGGGCTATCCCGTTGAAATCCAGGCCCTCTGGTATAATGCCCTGATCCTGCTCTCAACCATCGATGACGCGCCTGAATCCGGGTGGAAGATAAAAGCAAATCTTGTCCGGAAGTCGATTCAAAATCTATTTTACCTTCCCGCTAAGGGGTATTTTTCAGATTGCCTCCATGCCGCCGGTCCCATGGGAGCAAAAAATGCGGTTGCAGATGATGCCCTGAGACCGAACCAGTTGTTTTTGTTTACTTTTGATGTCATACAAGATATGAAACAGGTTCAGACCTGTATGGAGACCTGTCAGGAGCTGCTGGTGCCGGGAGGCATCCGGAGCCTTGCCGACAGAAGGGTTGACTATCCCATCCCGGTCCACTATCATGGCCGGTTGCTGAATGACCCCCATCTCCCTTATTGCGGAGAATATAAGGGAGATGAAGACACAAAAAGAAAACCGGCCTATCATAACGGAACGGCGTGGACTTGGCCTTTTCCCGTTTTTTGTGAAGCCTGGGCCAGGGCTTTTGGTAAAAACAGCCGGTCCACCTGCCTTGCATGGCTGGGCAGTGTGCTGAATTTGATGAGAACCGGTGCGGCAGGGTATATCCCTGAAATCCTGGACGGGGATTATCCGCATACGCCGAGGGGATGTGATGCCCAGGCCTGGGCATCCAGCGAGGCTGCAAGGGTGATGCATAAATTGTTGAGTGAATTTTAGGAGAAAGTTTGTCATATGGAAAAAATGCAGATTTATAAAGTATACCCTGCCATCCCGGAAGCCTTGTCCTTCCTGGATTATCTTGCAAGAAACCTGTGGTGGTGCTGGAATCCCGAAGCCATCGAACTCTTTCATAGAATCAATTCCGTACAGTGGGAAAAAATCGGTAAAAATCCGGTGGCTTTTCTTTCCGGTATTTCCCAGCGCAGATTTGACGAACTTTCAAAAGATGAAAGCTTTCTGGGCCATCTGGGTAGGGTTAAGGCCAAATTCGAGCGGATGTTTTCCTATGTATCCCAGATTAAGGAATTAATTCTCGGGCCCAAAGAAACCATTGCTTATTTTTCCATGGAATTCGGGCTCCATGAGTCCCTCCCATTTTTTGCAGGGGGGCTGGGGGTTCTGGCCGGAGATCATCTGAAGGCGGCTTCCGGTCTCGGCATCCCCTTGACCGGGATCGGGCTTTTGTTCCATGAAGGCTATTTCAGGCAGTTTCTGGATCATAACGGATGGCAGCAGGAAACCTATCCCCTCAATGATGTCTTTGATCTTCCGGTTCAAAAACTTAAAGACAATGCCGGATATGATATCATGATCGACATCCCCGGCCCTGCGGGATTGATCCGGGCCTGTGTGTGGCAGCTCAGGGTCGGGAAAATCAAACTCTTGCTGCTGGACACCAACCTCCCGGGAAATCCCAAAGCCATCCGGGATATCACCTCCCGGCTCTATGACAGCGATGGGGAAAGAAGAGTGGCCCAGGAGGTATTGCTGGGCATCGGCGGGGTCAAGGTATTAACGGCCATGGATCTTTTTCCCACCATTTGCCACATGAATGAGGGCCACTGTTCCTTTGCCGGTCTTGAGCGCATTTCCATCATCATGGACAAATATCATCTGGATTTTCCGAGCGCCTTCCAGGTCTGTAAGAGAACTTCCGTCTTTACCACCCATACTCCCGTGGCCGCCGGCCATGACGAATTCCCCAAGGCCCTGGTCAGATCCTATATCAGGCCCTATGCCGAGAAATTCGCCATATCCGAGGACGAGCTGCTGTCCTGGGGGGAACCCCACGGTTCAAAGGATACGGGAAAGTTTTCCATGTTTATCTTCGGGGTCCGGTTTTCCGGATTTATCAACGGGGTCAGCCGCCTCCACGGCCAGGTGGCCCGGACCATGTGGCAGTCCCTCTGGCCCCGGCGCCATGTGGAGGAAATCCCCATTTCCCATATCACCAACGGGGTCCATATCGGCTCCTATCTTTCCCGGCATAAAAACGCCTTGTTTGAACGCTATATATCCTCAGACTGGGCCAACCGGATCTCTGATCCGAATCTGATTTCAAGAATTGATAATATTGAGGATGCAGACCTCTGGCATGTTCATGAGCTGGATCGGTCCAACCTGATCCGCAAATGCCGGGAATTGCTGCTGGCCCAGTATGAACGCAGAAACGCCCCCCGGAATGTCCTGGATGAAGCCGTGAGCGTTCTGGATCACCGTGTGCTGACCATTTGTTTTGCAAGGCGGTTTGCCGGCTATAAGCGTGCTGCGCTGTTGCTGAAAGATCCCCAGCGTCTGATATCACTCATCTCGGATGATGAGAAACCCGTGCAGATAATTTTTGCGGGCAAAGCCCATCCCGATGACACGGAAGGCAAGGAAATCATCAAACGGATTGTTGAATTTTCCAGAATCCAGGGTATCCGGCACCGGGTGGCTTTCATTGAAAATTATGATATCAATATTGCCCGGTATATGGTCCAGGGGTGTGATGTCTGGCTCAATACGCCCAGAAGGCCCAACGAGGCCTGCGGCACTTCCGGTATGAAGGCTTCGGCCAACGGCGGGCTGAACCTTTCCATCCTGGATGGCTGGTGGTGTGAAGGATACAGGGATACAAGGGGATGGAGCATCGGGAACGGTGATGATTATGATGATCATCATTACCAGGATGAAGTGGAAAGCCAGGCTCTTTATAATGTGCTTGAAAATGAAGTCATTCCCAAATATTATGACCGAAAAAGGGGGAACCCGCCCGAGAAATGGATCAAAATGATGAAGGAAGCCATGAAAATGGCCATCATGGATTATTCCAGCGACCGGATGGTCCGGGAGTATTCCGCCCGGTATTATGTTCCGGCCTGCCGCAATTTCAGCCAATTGACGGCGGATTCGGCCCAGAAAGCCAAGGAACTGGCCCTGGTGCAATCCCGTCTCATCGCTCTGTGGGGAGGCATCCGGCTGTCACCGCCCAAACTGGCCACTGAGTCTGAATTCACGGTGGGGGATACCTTCAGAATCACCATTCAGATTTTCCTGGGTGAATTGACCCCGGAAGAAGTGGAGGTCCAGATCTATCACGGCAAGATCAGGTCTTCCGACTATGTGGAAGGCAGCAGGGCCGAAACCATGTGGCTCCAGGAAACCGTTTCCGAAGGCACCCATATTTATGCATGCACCATCACCTGTTCCGATTCCGGCCGGTTCGGGTATACGGCAAGAGTCATCCCCAAGGGTGACGAAGCATTGAGCAATACTCCGAGCCTGATCACCTGGGCCCATGACAAGGACAATCAAATGAAGGAATAGAACGGATTTAATCTGAATCATTCACCAAATCCAGGAAAAGACCAATGGCAAAAAAACCGAGAATCCTTATTGTAACGCCGGAAGTCAGCTATCTTCCCGAAGACATGGGGTCCCAGTCCAGATATTCGGCAAAGGCCGGCGGGCTTGCCGACGTATCTGCAGCGCTGATCAGTGCCTTGTTTGATCTTCGATGTGATGTCCATGTGGCGCTTCCGGATTACCGGTCCATCTTTAACGGTTATTCCACCAAGACCCATAACCTGGAACTTGAAAAAATACGGAAAAGACTTGATGAAGAGAGAATTCATCTTGCAGCGGACCGGGCCTTTTATTATCTGGACAATGTGTATTCAGGGTATTCCGACAAAGATCTGAAGGTTTCCCTGGCCTTCCAGCGGGAGGTCATCAACAATATCATTCCCAGGGTGAAGCCGGACATTATTCACTGCAATGACTGGATGACGGGCCTGATCCCGGCCATGTCAAGACAGATGGAAATCCCCTGTCTCTTTACCATTCACAATATCCATACCATGACCTCCACCATGGCGGAAATCGAGGACCGGGGGATTGATGCCGCTTCCTTCTGGCGCTGGCTGTATTTCAAGACGCCGCCCCATCATTATGAAGAAAGCCGGGACTGGAACCGGGTGGATTTTTTAACCTCGGGCGTTTTTGCGGCCCATTATGTCAATACCGTGAGCCCGACTTTTCTGACGGAAATTGTTGAAAACCGGCATCCTTTTATCGAGCCCTGCCTGAAAACCGAGCTGTCCGCCAAATATTATGCCGAATGTGCCACCGGCATTCTGAATGCGCCGGAGCCTGAATTCAATCCTGCGGTGGACGACCTTATCCGTTATAATTACGGACCCAAAAACCACAGGTTGCAGAAGGCCAAGAACAAGCGGTATCTTCAGAAGATCCTGGATCTGGAGGTGGATGAGAATGCGGTCCTGTTTTTCTGGCCCTCCCGGCTGGACCCTGTGCAGAAAGGGTGCAGCCTCCTGGCCCAGATCATGTATGAAATTGTTTCCAAATACTGGGATGTGAAACTCCAGATCGTGTCCGTGGCCAGTGGAGACTTTCAGAAACATTTTCATGATATTGTCCGGTTTCACGGTCTCGGAAAAAGGGTCGCCATCTGCGGATTCAATGAGGCCCTGTCCCACCAGGGGTTTGCCGCCGCCGATTTTCTGTTTATGCCGTCCTCCTTTGAACCCTGCGGACTCCCCCAGATGATCGGCGGAATTTACGGGACTTTGCCCATTGTATATGATACCGGCGGATTGCATGATACCATCCGTCCGCTGGATCCTTTCAACAATACAGGGAACGGGTTTTTGTTCAATGTCCATGATAGACAGGGTTTTAAATGGGCCATTGACCGGGCCATGGATTTTCATCTCCTTTCCCCCGACATCAAGGAAGCCCAGATCCACCGGATCATGATCGACAGCGTTCTTGGATTTAACCACAGCCGATGTGCGGAAGACTATATCAATTTATATGGAAAAATGCTCCAGAGGCCCTTCATTGTCTGATCCGGGGATCTTTGATGATCCTTATCTCCTGGCCCACTCCCATACCATTGCCGGGCGCCTGTCCCATGCAAAAGCCCTGGAAGCAAGGCTGGTTCAAGGGCAGGGCTGCTCCCTGCACGCCTTTGCCGATTATGACCAATACTTCGGCCTTTTCTTTGAAGCTGAAAAAGACGCCTGGGTGTTCAGGGAATGGGCTCCCCATGCCCTGGACATCTTTATGGTCTGCGACAAAACCGGATGGCAAAAGAACCGGGAATTCCAGCTCGAAAAAAAGGAAAAGGGCGTCTTTGAAAAGCGATTTCCCAAGGACCGGTTTCAGCATGGAGATCTTTACCGGCTGATTATCACCTGGCCCGGCGGGGAGGGAGACCGGATTCCCACGGCAGCCCAAAGGGTGGTCCAGGACCCCCACACCCTGATTTTCAATGCCCAGGTCTGGCAACCGGCCCATCCCCATCAGTGGAAAATCCAACGGTTTACCCCGGCAAAGGCTCCGCTGCTGATTTATGAAACCCATGTGGGCATGGCCCTGGAACAGGGCCGGATCGGCACCTACCAGGAGTTTGAACAGTATATCCTGCCCAAAATCGTGGATGCCGGGTATAACACCCTTCAGGTGATGGCCGTCCAGGAGCATCCCTATTATGCGTCCTTTGGCTACCATGTGTCGAGTTTTTTCGCCCCGTCCTCCCGGTTCGGCACTCCCGATGAACTGAAAAGCCTGGTGGATGAGGCTCATGCAAATGGTATCCGGGTATTGATGGACATCATCCATTCCCATGCCGTGAAAAACGAAGTGGAAGGCATTTCCCGATTTGACGGGAGCGCTTATCAGTTTTTCCACGACGGCCCCAAGGGCTATCACCGGCAATGGGATTCACGGTGTTTTGATTACGGGAAACCCGAAGTGTTGCGGTTTCTTTTATCCAATATCCGGTTCTGGATCGAGGAATTCAAGATGGACGGATTCCGTTTTGACGGCATTACCAGCATGCTCTTTGAGGATCACGGTCTGGGAAGGGCCTTTACCGGGTATGAAGATTATTTCGGGGCCGATGTGGATGTGGATGCCCTGTCCTATTTATCCCTGGCCAACCGGCTGGCCCATGAGATCAATCCTGAAATCGTCACCATTGCCGAAGACGTGAGCGGATATCCGGGGCTGGCGGCTCCCCTTGCCCAGGGAGGTATCGGGTTTGATTACCGGTATGCCATGGGGATTGCCGATTTCTGGATCAAGCTCTTAAAGGAGCACAGGGATGAGCACTGGCCCCTGGGAACCCTCTGGCATGAACTGACCACCAAGAGAAAAGAGGAAAAAACCATCAGCTATGCCGAATCCCACGACCAGGCCCTGGTGGGAGATAAAACCCTGATGATGCATTTAATGGGGGAAAAGATTTATACCGCCATGGGAAAGGATATGGAAAGCCCCGAGGTGTTCAGGGGGGTGGCCCTGCATAAGATGATCCGTTTGATCACCATTTCCACGGCCGATTCCGGGTATCTGAACTTCATGGGCAATGAATTCGGGCATCCGGAATGGGTGGATTTTCCTTCGGAAAGAAACGGGTTCGCCTTTCACCATGCCCGGCGGCAATGGTCTTTGAAATATGACAAGACCCTTTATTATTCCGATTTGTTCGCCTTTGACAGGCATATGATCGACTTTGTCAAAACAGAGGCCCTGTTCCAATCCGGGCCAAGGCTGATATTCCTCCACGAAGAAGACAAGGTCCTGGCCTTTGAAAGAAAGGGGCTGATCTTTGTCTTTAATTTCCATCCTGTCACCTCCTTTTTTGATTACCGGTTTGATGCCCCTGCCGGTGAATACGGAATGCTGTTCAACACCGATGAAACCCGGTTCGGCGGGAAGGGACGACTGAAAGACGGCCAGGCCCATTTTACCTTGTTTGACTCGTCTTTGTATGGCCAAAGAAATCTCTTAAGCCTTTATCTGCCCAACAGGACCGCCATGGTGCTGAAAAAATGATTTTGTCAGGCGACTATTTTTGTATTGACAAGGGTAAAAACTATCTATAAGCTTCACCCCATCATTTTGGAGAAAGTACATGAATAAAACGGCATACGCAGGCATATTTAATTTTGGACGCTTCTTTTTTAGGAGCGTTCATCCGGTGTGACGCTTTATTGATGAGATAAAATAAAGCCCCGGGTGGACAGTTGAGCCACCCGGGGCGTTTTTTTTTGGCCCTGGGAAATCCCGGGGCCTTTTTTATTTGCGGGATTGATTATCGGTTAACAAGGAGGAGAAAAAATGATTCTGGTTCTGGAAAACAAGATTACAAAGGAAGCCAAGGATAAGATAAGCCGGGTCCTGTCTGAAGAAAAGTGTATTCATAGGGAAATCACGGATGCCGGAAGAACCGTCATCGGGGTCATCGGAAAAACCCGGACAAGCCTGGAAGAATTCAAACAGATGGCGGGAGTGGCCGAGGCCCGCCTCATTAAAACAGCCCACAAACTGGTGAGCCGGGAATTTAAATCTGAAAATACCCAGGTGAAAATCAATCAGGCCGTCATCGGCGCGGACAGGATTGTCCTGGTGGCGGGGCCCTGTGCCGTGGAAAGCCTTGACCAGGCCATGACCATTGCAAGGGAGGTTAAAAAATACGGGGCTGTCCTGTTCCGGGGCGGGGCCTATAAACCCAGGTCCTCGCCGTACTCCTTCCAGGGGCTTGAAGAGGAAGGCCTGAAAATCCTGGCCCGGGTCCGGGAGGAAACCGGCCTTGGCGTGGTCACGGAAATCACCTCCGTATCCCAGGCAGACCTCATGATGAAATATGTGGATGCCGTCCAGATCGGAGCCCGCAATATGCAGAATTTTGAACTCCTGAAATGCGTCGGCCGTATGGGCATGCCCGTGGTGCTCAAACGGGGCCTGGCCTCCACCATACAGGAATGGCTCATGTCGGCGGAATATATCATGGCCGAAGGAAACGATCATATCATCCTTTGCGAGCGGGGCATCCGGACCTTTGAACCCTATACCCGGAACACCCTGGATCTGTCCGCCATCCCGGTTTTGAGACAACTCACCCATCTGCCCATTATCATTGACCCCAGCCATGCCACCGGGATCAGGGAAAAGGTCAGCCCCATGGCCAGGGCCGCCGTGGCCGCCGGGGCCGACGCCCTCATGATCGAAGTTCACCATGACCCGGACAATGCCCTTTCAGACGGCCCCCAGAGCCTTTATCCCGAACAGTTCGGCCAACTGGCCCGGGACATTTACGTCATCGCCCCGGTGGTCGGCAAGCAACTGGATTTTGATTATCTGAAAAAATCCGAAGTGATCAACAATTTTGATGCAAAAGAGTCTAAAACCGCGGCCTT
>JAABTB010000063.1 GCA_011390085.1 Desulfobacula sp. | reverse complement strand
AATCGCTGATGTCCCTTGTGGTCAGCTTCAATTCCTCGATCCCTGTTTTTTTTGCCACATTAATCCAGATTTCCGGTAGAAAAACGCCTTCCAGATCCGCAACACATATTTTCATTCTTTATCTCTACTCCCGCGCAGTTTCTTCTATTCTGATGACCATGGGATCACCCACAACGGAATCGGTCTTTAAAATCTCGCCCAAGGCCTTCTGCACCCATTCTTCCTTGGCCGTATGGGTAATCATGACCACAGGCACCTTACCGTTGCTTTTCAGGCCTTTTTGATGGACCGATTCTATACTGATATTGTTTTCGCCTAAAATTCCCGAGATCTTTGCCAGCACCCCCGGATGGTCCTGGGCTTCAAACCTGAGATAATACCGGGTATGAAGCTCGGACATGGCCAGGATGGGGATGGGCCGGATATGATCATCCTGAACCCCGAAAATGGGAACCCGTCTTTGGGTTCCCGAAATAATATTTCTGGCAATGTCCACGATATCGCTCAATACGGCGCTGGCCGTGGGCATCATGCCCGCGCCGTGCCCGTAGAGCATGGTCCGGCCCGTGGCATCCGCATCAATGACAACAGCGTTCATGGATCCGTCCACATGGGCCAGGGGATTGGACAGAGGAATCATGGTGGGATGGACCCGGGCTTCCACATGCCGGTCGTGGATCTTCCCGATGGCCAGCAGTTTGATGGCATAGCCGAATTCCCTTGCAAATTCAATGTCCACAGGTGTGATATGGCGGATGCCTTCCACATGGATGTCTTTTAAATTGATTTCCATGCCGTGGGCCAGGGAATTTAAAATGGCCAGTTTATGGGCCGTATCGAATCCGTCAATGTCCAGGGAGGGTTCTGCTTCTGCATATCCCAGGGCCTGGGCATCTTTCAGGGCATCTTCAAAGGCTGAACCGTCCCTGGAAATCTTGGTCAGAATATAATTGCAGGTGCCGTTCAATATGGCGGCCAGGGACCGGATATGGTTGGCTACCAGGGACTCCCGGAGAGATTTGATAATGGGCATGCAGCCGCCGCAACTGGCCTCAAAGGCAAGATCCACCCCGCTGCCTTTGGCCTTCTTCACGAGATCGTTTCCATGATTTGCCAGAAGGGCCTTGTTGGCGGTCACCACATGTTTTTTCTGGTCCAGGGCCTTTAGAATAAAGTCCCTGGCAATGGTTTCGCCGCCAATGGTTTCCACAATAATATGAATATCCGGGTCATTGATGATCCCCTGGGCATCGGTTGTGAGGACTGTAGCGCCCAGGTCGATGCCCCTGTCGCGGGTGGTATCAATATCGGCAATGGTTTTCAGATTTAAAACAGCACCGGTTCTTTCCGTTAGCAATTGTTTTTTTTCTTTCAGCAACCTGGCCACACCGGTGCCGACCACACCCAATCCCAGAATCCCAATATTGATGGTTTTCATACGCTTTAGATTCTCCAGTTTTCACTAAAGTTTAAAATAAATGTAGATACATTATTCATCCGGCGATGTCAAAAAGCTTTTGACTTTTGAGTGCATTCTGATTATCATTACCGGGTTCCAGAAGGTTTAACAGACGCAATTGACGAAGGTATCTTTATATGAACGACTCCCTAACCTATGCAGATTCAGGTGTTGATATCGACAAGGCCAACAAACTTGTATCCCGGATCAAAGATATTGCAAAAACCACCCCCCGGACCGGTGTGATGGGCGAAATCGGCGGTTTTGGAGGACTTTACTCCCTGAATCTGTCCAATGTTTCCAATCCGGTGCTGGTCAGTTCCACTGACGGGGTGGGAACCAAACTAAAAATCGCATTCATGATGGATAAACATGATACCATCGGCATCGACCTTGTGGCCATGTGTGTCAACGATGTCATTGTCCAGGGGGCAAAGCCCCTGTTTTTTCTGGATTATCTGGCCACCGGGGCATTGAACAACCAGGTGGCGGAAGATATCCTGACGGGCATTGCCAGGGGATGCAATGAAGCCGGATGCGCCCTCATCGGCGGAGAAACAGCGGAAATGCCCGGCATGTATAAGGCCGGAGAATATGATCTGGCCGGGTTTACCGTTGGGATTGTGGACAATGATAAGATCATAGACGGCTCCTTTATCAGCAACGGGCACAAACTCATCGGCATCGCATCCAGCGGGATTCACAGCAATGGGTTTTCCCTTGTCCGTAAAATCCTTTTTGAAAAAAAACAATATACCGTCCATTCCAAACTCGCAGACCTTGGCATCCCTCTAGGCGAAGAGCTGTTAAAACCGACCCTCATCTATGTCAAAACCGTATTGAGCCTGATACGGGACCTGCCGGTTCACGGCCTTGTCCACATCACCGGTGGCGGGATTGATGAAAATATCATCCGGGTGATACCAGAGGCCTGCAAAGCCATTATTCGCAAGGATGCCTGGGAAATTCCCCCTATTTTTAAAATCCTTCAAAAGGAAGGGTCCGTGCCTGAGCCGGAAATGCACCGCACCTTTAATAACGGCATCGGCATGGTGGTGGTGGTCCCTGAACAGGCGGTCCAGGAAGTCATGGACAGACTCGGCGCCATGAATGAAAAAGCCTATTATATCGGTGACGTGGAATCCAGGTCGGAAAATGAACCCCAGACCCAATGGGTCTGATTCCATGTCCATCGCATGATCGTTTTAGGAATTGAATCCTCTTGTGATGAAACTGCTGCCGCCCTGGTCCGGGATGGACATATCATCCTTTCTTCCGTAATTGCCTCCCAGGTGGAAGTGCATCACCAATACGGCGGAGTCGTACCGGAACTTGCCTCACGCATGCACATTGAAGCCATCGTTCCCGTCGTGGAGGAAGCCGTCAAAAAGGCCGGTATCCGTCTTTCCGATATCGGCGGAGTGGCCGCAACCCAGGGTCCCGGCCTCATCGGCGCCCTTCTCGTAGGGTTTTCCTTTGGTAAGGCCTTTGCCTTTGCAAGGCAACTTCCTTTTGCCGGTGTCAACCACCTGGAAGCCCATATTTATTCCTTGTTTCTCATGGATGACCCTCCTGAATTCCCCTTTATCGCCCTGGTGGTTTCCGGCGGGCACACCAATGTCTACCATATCTTATCCCCGGACCGGTTTGAACTCATGGGCCAGACAAGGGATGACGCCGCCGGCGAGGCCTTTGACAAGGTTGCCAAGATGCTGGGACTGGGATATCCCGGCGGCCCGGTAATTGAACAACTGGCCCGGACACAACCCCCGGACATCCCGTTCCCCCGCACCCTGCTGGAAAAAGACAGTTTTGATTTCAGTTTCAGCGGCTTGAAATCCGCCGTGGCCCGGTATATCCATGATCACGCCGTGAATTCGGACCCGGAGAAAGCCGGGGTGGCGAGTTCTTTTCAAAGGGCCGTGATTGATGTCCTTTCTCAGAAACTCATCCATGCCGCTCAATTTAAAAAATGCAGCCGCATCGGCATTTCCGGCGGGGTCTCGGCCAATAAAACCTTTGTTGAAACCCTATCCGAAAATGCAACCGCCCATGGGATCAGAATATTCACCCCCTCTCCGGTATTGTGCGGAGATAATGCCGCCATGGTTGCCGCCCGGGGATACCGCCTGATTCAGCAAGGAAACCTGACCTCCCTGGAAGATGATGTCTATTCCAGAACAAAGGCCCACTAGTATCCTATATATTTTCGTTTAGCCCTTAAAATTCTTTCAACAGATTTTTTTCCCAGAGCAGACAGGGCCTCTTCTTCCCGAAGGAGCCGGCTGATTTCATCGTAGGCCTTGTCAATATTGGGGCCCTTATGGCAGATCAGGGCCATATCTATGCCCGAGGTAAGGATCTGGCGAATGCAGGTTTCAATGTCCTTTTGGATGGCTTTCATGTCCAGGTCATCGGTCATGACAATGCCCTCATACCCGATCCGGTCCCTTAAAAGATTCCCTGCAATAGAGGGAGACAGGCTGGCAGGCCATTTTTCATCCAACCCTGGGTAAAGGATATGGGACAGCATGATGCCTGAGACCCCTTCATCCTTTGCCGCCATAAATGGAATCAGGTCCGATATTTCCAGGGCAGGCAATTCAATATCCAGCTCCGGCAGAAAAAAATGGGAATCTTTGATGGTCCTGCCAATGCCGGGAAAATGCTTGGCCACAGCCAGGATGCCGTTCTCTTGAAAGGTCCGGATGACCTCGGTCCCGAGAACCGCCACCCTTTCAGGATTCCCTTTGAAGGCACGATCCCTCATGATGCTGTCCTCGTTATCCCCTGCCACATCCAGGACAGGGGCAAAATTCATATTCACCCCGATGCTTTTCAGTTCCCGGGCCGTGACGGCTGCAAAATGACGGGCGTCTTCAAGGGTTTCAATGTAGGGATTGCCTTTGAAAAGCGTGAAGGGCTCCCTGAGCCTTGCCACGGTCCCGCCCTCTTGGTCCACGGCAATGAACAAGGGTGGAAGACCGCAGGCTTTTGCATAGGCCCGGCAGGACTCGCAGAGGGCCTTCACCTGGTCCGGGGTTTCAATATTCCGTTTAAAAAGGATCAGGCCGCCAGCCCTAAGATCCCTGATAATATGCCTGAGATCATCATTGAGGTCAATGCCGTCAAACCCCAGCATGAGTCTCTGGCCTGCCGTTTCCATCTGTGTACCGTCATCCCTGTTCATTAAATTTCCTTGACGAACCCCTTGGTTTCATATTAGATCATGCTTTTTTTATGGACAGCTCAATTTGACCTATCCGATCGTAATGATCATATGGCTTGGATATCATGAAATCAACCGCTTTGAAATCAGATTTTATCTTATTGGTGGTGGCTGCCATCTGGGGGCTCGCCTTTGTGGCCCAGAGGATCGGCATGGACCATGTGGGTCCCTTTACCTTTAACGGGGTCCGTTTTGTTCTGGGAGGACTTTCCCTGGTCCCCTTTGTATTTTTTCCGCGGAACCGGATCAAGGATCAAAACGCCGGGGGCCTCCTTCCCTCGGGGATCATTTCCGGGTTGATCCTGTTTTGCGGGATTTCACTCCAGCAGGTGGGTCTTGTCTATACCACTGCGGGCAAGGCCGGATTTATCACCGGCCTTTATGTGGTCATGGTGCCCTTGATCGGCCTGTTCATCAAAAACAGCCGGACCTCGCCCGGAACCTGGACCGGAGCCGTCCTGGCCGGTATCGGCATGTATTTTCTCAGTGTGACAAAGGATATGGACATGGCTTTTGGAGATCTTCTGGTCTTTTTCT
This sequence comes from Desulfobacula sp., assembly GCA_011390085.1. Lineage (GTDB taxonomy): Bacteria > Desulfobacterota > Desulfobacteria > Desulfobacterales > Desulfobacteraceae > Desulfobacula. The sequence goes on along the minus strand of JAABTB010000063.1, from coordinate 3,932 downwards.
CGGCGGTCTGCTTTGCCTTTCACCTGATCATCATCGGCAGACTGTCCCAGCGTTTTGATACGGTGGGGCTGTCCCTTGTCCAATGTTGTGTCTGCGCTGCCTTAAGTCTTGTGACGGCCCTTTTTTCCGAAACCTTGGTGCTCTCCGATATTTTAGATGCGGCTCTGCCCCTGCTTTATGGGGGGGTCTTATCTGTGGGCGTTGCCTATTCCCTTCAGATCTATGGCCAGAAAAACAGCCCCACCTCCCATGCCGCCATCATCCTATGTCTTGAATCCGTGGTGGCGGCCCTGGGGGGCTGGATCATTCTGGACGAAATGCTTTCCCATAGAGGGATTCTGGGCTGTATCCTGATGCTGGCCGGGATGCTGATCTCCCAATTATACTCTACAAAACGTGACCCGAAGGCCGACCCGGGATTCAAAGAAACCCCTTGAGTTGATAAAGTTTTGATCCTATTGTAGATTGTGTGTGAACTGTAAAAATTCATTCCAAGGACAGAACAATGAAAACAAGGGACTATATCGAACTTGAAAACCGATTGGGGGCAAAAAACTATAAGCCCCTGGATGTGGTTCTTGAAAAAGGACAGGGGATCTGGGTCTGGGATGTGGAAGGCAACCGGTATATGGACTGCCTGGCCGCCTATTCAGCCGTAAATCAGGGGCATTGCCATCCCAGGATCATCCATAAAATGAAAGAGCAGATGGATAAGCTCTGCATCACCTCCCGGGCCTTTCGAAACAATCAACTGGCCCTGTTCTACAAGGACGTCTGCGAGCTGACCCGGTCTCATCGGGTTCTGCCCATGAACAGCGGTGCCGAAGCCGTGGAAACCGTTATCAAAGCGGTCAGAAAATGGGGATATAAAATCAAGCAGATTCCCGAGGGCAAGGCTGAAATCATTGTCTGTGAAAATAATTTTCACGGCCGGACCCTGACCATTGTCGGGTTTTCCACGGAAGAGCAGTACAAGGACGGGTTCGGTCCCTTTACCCCGGGGTTTATCCCCATTCCTTTCGGCGATGCCAAAGCCCTTGAACATGCCGTCACTGAAAATACCGTTGCCTTTCTGGTGGAGCCCATCCAGGGAGAGGCCGGTGTGATCGTCCCGCCCGACGGCTATTTAAAGGCCGTAAGAGAGATCTGCACAAGACGCCACATTGCCCTTGTGCTGGACGAAATCCAGACCGGCCTCGGCAGAACCGGCAAGCTTCTGGCCGAGGAACACGAAAGCATTGAGGCCGATGTGACCCTCATCGGCAAAGCCCTGTCCGGAGGATGCTATCCCGTATCCGCCGTGCTTTCAAACGAAGACGTCCTGGGGGTTTTCCTTCCCGGCGACCATGGGTCCACCTTTGGTGGGAATCCCCTGGCCTGCGCCGTTGCAAGGGAGGCCTTAAAGGTGCTGATCGATGAAGGCATGATTGAAAATGCGGCAAAGATGGGTGCTTATTTCATGGACAGACTGAAAGACATGAAAAGCCCCCATGTTAAAGAAGTCCGGGGTAAGGGGCTGTTGATCGGGGTTGAGCTGAAACCCGAAGCCGGAGGCGCCAGGCCCTTTTGTGAACGCCTGATGAAAAAGGGCCTCCTCTGCAAGGAGACCCATACCCATGTCATCCGGTTTGCCCCGCCCCTTGTCATCCGAAAAGAGGAGATCGACTGGGCCATGGAAAGAATACGGCAGGTGCTTATGCCTTAAGTTCCTTTTCGGCCTCTTTCAACAGCCGGGTAATTTCCCCGGCCGCCTGCCCGGCTTTTTCAATTTGGGCGGCCACCCTGTCCAGTTTTGCTTCCTTTGCCCGCTGCGCCCAAGTGTAAAAGGTCTCCTTATGGCTTTCATTGTGGTCAATCCAGTGGTCGAACAATTTTTCCAGCTTCTGCTCAAAGGTCAGTTCATGGGTATGGCCGTGATCATGGGAATGGTTGTGATCGTGCGAATGGCCATGGTCGTGGTCATGGCTGTGGGATGGATCGTCATGATGGTGTGTCATAGAATTACTCCGTCTAAATATGTTTTCAATTCCACGGGTTCCGGTGTGTATTGGTACACCGGCCGCCAATGGCTGAACGCGTTAATCTCAACTCCATTATAAATAATGGATACGGGCCTGTCCGACGACACCACCACCACAATAATGCGGGTGTGATCAGCGGAAAAGCGTAAGGCTGAATTATATCTTGCCCCCCTTGCCATATTTTCCCAGGTGATGCATTTGCCATCCAAAAGGCAGCCAAACCCATGAAGACAGAGATCCGGAGCGATATGAACCGCACCGTCAATTTTCAATAAGGAATCGGCAAGTCCTAAATTTTTGGGTTCCAACAGACTTAAGGGCGGGTCCAGCACATGGCCGGACAAGGGGGTTGGGGTATCATTCAAATCCACCACCAGGGTACACCCGTGCCGCCGGTTGGAAGCGCTGTGCACCAGATGGGAAATCAATTGGAATAAGGCTGTGGTCTTTTCTGCCCCAATGTCTGAATCCAGAAGCAGTTCTTCCAGTTCCACCATTTTGGCCTCCCGGGTGGTGGAATGAAAACTGCCGTCAAAAAAAGAAGCAATTTTTTCATTGCCCAGCATTAAAAACCCGTGATCTCCCCTGAATTCAGCCGAGACAGCATAGGCAGGGGTTTCACTGTCTGTGATACCGATAACCGTCAGGCCGTCGGAGACAAGCTTTCTGTCTGAATTTTCAACCGCGAGAAGGAGTTTCCGGATATGCTTTGCATTACCGATGACCGGGCGTTCATGTTTTTGAATTTTGGTGATAAACGAGAGCTGCGACAGCCTCCTGGTATCCACAAAAAAAAGAGTTCCTCTGGCCCAGGCGCCTTCTTCCCGGGTTTTTGAAATATTGAGAATATCATTTAGAATCGGCGGGATAAGGATTTTGAAATCAGACCCGAGCCCTTTTTCCCGTTCATCAACAATATAGTCGGCAACGGCCTGAAGGGAATAATTTTTCAGCACATAGTCTGATGAATTAATGGCGGCGGTCCTGGAATTATAATCATGCAGCAGAAGGCAGGCAGCCTGTTCCAGCCATCTTTCCGTCGGATGAATGGAACACATGTCCGGATGGTGGTCCGTAAACCACATCTGGTAAAAAAAATCCTGGGAAGAGCAGCCATAGGAGATCAGCCCGGATAATGAGAGATCGTTTTCAGGCGCCATATATCCCTTGGGCTGGCCCAGGATTTTTTCTTTTATTCCCTTGCGCCAGGCCCCATGATCATCATAAAAAATTTCTTTGAGTTTTGATTCATGGTCCCTTAATATATTCTGGGGATCAAAAATACGAATGGGGTCGTTTTCGTTGGGAATAAAAATAACAGCCACCCGGCTGACGTTGGAATATTTGGAAAGCCCTTCCTCAACTCCTTTCAGGATATTGGTAATACACAGTTTATGATAAAAGGCCGGGTTCATTTGCTCCACATCCGAATGAGTCGTTTCCATCGCCGCAGTTATAGTTGATACCCTTGTTAAGCATCCTTGGCAAGCGTTTTTTTATTGTAAAATGGTCAAAGGATTGTTATTGAGATAAAAAATTAAACGGAGGCAAACATTAAATGAAAAAATCGTTTTTTCAATTCCTGATTCTTTTACTTTTGTTTCTTGGACTTCCAAGTCTTTTGCCGGCACAATCCGGGTATGTGTCTGATATGTTATTCCTGACATTCAGAAAAGGGCCGGGAAATTCCTACGCCATTATGAAGCGATTGAAAAGCGATACCCCGGTTTCAGTTCTTGAAGAACAGGGGGGATACTATAAGGTGGAATTGGAATCCAAAGAAACCGGTTGGGTGGACAAACGGTTCATCAGTTTTGAAACCCCAAAAATAATGATCATTGAAACCTTGAAACAGGAAAATAAAACTTTGGAAGATAAGATCCTGGAACTGGAAACCCGGCTTCAGTCCGT
>JAABTB010000062.1 GCA_011390085.1 Desulfobacula sp. | reverse complement strand
CATTTTTATAATACCAGGCTTTAAAATCGATATCCTGGTCATAGAGATGGGTCATACAAAGCAGTTCACCATTCGGTTCCAGCAGCCGATAAAGCAATTTGAATTCTGCATCAGGATCATGAAAATGCTCCATTACTTCACAGCTTACAATATAGTCATAGGTATTATTGAGCAGATCTACATTATTGGAAAAAAAAGGATCGAATTGGCAGATATCATATCCATTGTCTTGGAGAACCTTGGATATCACCGGATCTGTTCCGCAACCGAAATCCAGGCCGCGATGCACCGGTGAAAAATTGTTTAAAACATGATGGGTAATAGGCGATACAAATTTTTGATAACGAATATCATTAACATCATTATTGTGCTCTTTGTATCTTTTTACTTCCGCAGCCTGATCAACATAATGATTTTTGTTTTTAAAAATACCCGAGCAATTGGTGCATAAAAAGAATATATCGCGATAAAACGGCCTTCCATATTGTTTACACAAAGGACAATTCATCGTTTCTTAGAGATTATGGTGCACAATGAACACAAAGAAGGGTTTCCGCCTGGATGCAGAATTTTGACTTTAATATCTTCATGTTCCATTTATTACCCCAAACTATTTAGAAATTGTTAATATACCATAGCACTTCTCAGTGTCAAGGCGGGTCTCATCCGTAAGATTCGGGTGGCATATTTTTTTACTCTGGTTTATGGTACCCGGTATTGAGGGAACGCCGATAATTAATTTGAAAAACAAAAGGAAGACGATGAACAAGGTGATGGGATTTAAAGAATGGGCCCTGATCGGTTTTCTGGCCCTGGTCTGGGGGGCGTCTTTTTTCTTTGTCAAGATTGCCGTGGAGCGCATGACGCCTTTAACAGTGGTGGCCTGCCGGGTGGGAACGGCGGCTTTGCTTCTCCTGGTGTTTGTCATCATCACCGGCCGGAAACTGCCGCAAAATCCCCGTACCTGGGGAGCTCTCCTTGTTCTCGGGGCACTGAACAATGTCCTTCCCTTTTCCCTCATCACCTGGGGTCAGACCCATATTGATTCCAGCCTGGCCGCCATCCTGAACGCCACCACCCCGGTTTTCAGCGTCATCCTGGCCCATTTTCTGACCCGGGACGAGCCCCTGACCAAAAACCGTCTGGCCGGGGTCCTCCTCGGATGGGCCGGGGTTGCGGTCCTCATCGGCATTGATTCCTTGCAGGGCGTCGGCATGAAGACCGCGGGCCAGGCAGCAGTTCTCTGTGCCGCCTTTCTGTATTCCCTGGCCGCCATTTTCGGCCGGAGGTTCCGGGATCTCGACCCTGTGGTGGTGGCCACGGGCATGCTCACGGGCTCATCCTTTCTCATGATCCCCCTGGCCTTTATCGTTGAACAGCCTTTGGGCCTTCACCCGACGGCCCAGACCTTTGCCGCCCTTTTCGGGCTGGCCGCCGTTTCAACCTCCCTGGCCTATATTGTTTATTTTTATGTGCTGGCCAAGGCCGGGGCTACCAATATTCTTCTGGTGACCTTTTTGATCCCGGTCAGTGCCATTTTCCTCGGCATGGTGGTCCTGGGTGAAACCCCCGGCTGGAATGCCTTTGCAGGCATGATCCTGATTTTCTCAGGACTCATCTGTATTGACGGGCGGCTTCTGCCCTGGAGAAAAAAAGCCCGATGAAAACTAATTCATGCTTTCACCATCCGGATCATAAGCTCTTTTTTTTCGGTATCATATACGGCATATTTTGATTCTTCAAAATCATCCCGTGAAAACCCGATACTGCCCACATTCAACAGATATTTCCGGTCAGGGCTCAGGGGAATGGTACAGTTTTCCCTGATCCGCCGGCGGTAAAAATTCTTGTCCGTGTAGGTAATCAATACCAACTCATGGGTATGGCCTGTAAAAAACACCTGCTTGTCCGAATTATTAAAAAGTGATTTTAAATAATAGTCCGTCACATCGTAGATATAGGTGGTGATTTTATCGGGAGGCGTGCCATGGACAAAATGGCAGTTTTCAAGGGTTAAATAGGCCGGGGTATTTTCAAGGTAGCGGACGGATGCCGTGGAAAGAGCCGCCATATTATCCAGGAGCGGCTGCTTGATCCTTTTGGGAAAAAGCTCAAGATACTCCGGGTCAAACATGGCCAGCTCATGGTTCCCCCGAACAGAAACCACCTGCTTTGACATGAGAAGCCGGACGGTTTCTTCGGGCCGGGGCCCATATCCGATGATATCCCCCAAACAAATATACCGGTCGATCCCGTATTTTTCCATGTCGCTGAAGACCGCCAGCATCTTTGTATAGGAGCTGTGGACATCTGAAAAAACAGCTAATCTCATATTCACCCTTATCCTAGAAAATAACAGCTCTCAAAATAAGGCGTGATCCGGATATGTAAACCCGGAAATCTATTAGTTCTGCCACTGTTTGGCCAGGATTTTTGCCATAATGGACCTGATGCCGTTTTGAGGGGACTCTTCAAGAAAGGAGCGTTTGACCACTTCATAAAAAGCGGTGGCTGCAGGGGAAAGGGGCGTATTTTTCGAAAATCCCAGGCTGACATCCAGAAACAGCCGGATGCCCTTTAACCGCCGTACGGCGATCTTTTTTGTTTTGATTTTGTGTTCAACCGAGGGTTTTACCAGAAAGGAAATCCCCTCTCCCCTTTCCACCAGGTCGATGATAAATTCGGTATTGTTGGATTCCATGAAAACATTGGGGACCATCCCCTGTTTCTCATACAGAGCCATGACCTTCTGCCGGGTGCCGGAACCTGTTCCTTTAAGGATAATCGGTTCTTTTGCAATGTCGCTGAATTCCAGCTCTTTTTTCCGGGTCAGGGGGTGACCGGCTGAAAGGATGACCACAATTTCCTCTTGGCTGAAGGGGACAAATTGAATCCTGGAATCATTAACATCCATCTGGGCCACGACAATGACTTCATTTTTAAAATCCCTGAGACTGTTGATCATGGCCATGGAACTGCCCTCTTCAAGAATAATTTTGATATTGGGGTAGGCCCTGTGAAACACCGAAACGACGGAGGGCATGATATGGTTGGCATAGGCCTTGGTACACCCGATTTGAAGAAGGCCCTGGTTCAATTCCTTTATTTCGACCAGGGTGGACTCCACCTCATCTTCAATGCTGAATAGTCTTTCCGCCTTTTCAAACAATATTTTTCCCGTATGGGTCAGACGAATCTCCCGGCCCTGTCTTCTGAACAAGGTCATGTCGTAAAATCGTTCAAACAATTTGATCTGGGCTGTTACGGCAGGCTGGGAAATGCAGAGGGTTTCGGCGGCAACCGTATAGCTTGAGTATTTGGCGACGTAATAGAAGGCCCTGAATTGATTTAAATTGATCATGGCTTGCCTCCTTGATGATGGGTTCGCCCAAGGAAATCTATAAGAAAATCTTATACTATCCATAATTTTATATGAATTGACAGTTTTTTTGTCAAGTCCTATTACCGGACCAGGATACTTGCTTTTGAAATTCATGACCGGGTCTGCCTTTGTACGTCGGCGGCTTCTATCTTACCGTTGCTCTCCTTTGTCTGCAAGTATGGTTCGGTGTCGGTTTTGTTTGGTATTTTTAACACTTAATCTTTATTGGAGGTAAAAATGGCTGACAAGAGTTTTCCCAATCCCCACGAGATAGAAGCAATCCCCGGAACAGAAGGATGGGAGCGGATGTATCCCTACCATTATCTTTTTACGACAAAGGACAAGGAAAGGGAAACCTATGAGAACAATATGTTCTGGTTCAACGATGCGCTTCATTACCCCGAGCCCATGTATCCCTTTGACATTATCTGGGATGAGGCCTGGTTCCTAGCCCTGTCCCAGTTCAATACCCGGATTTTCATGATTCCGCCGGTTTACGGCGTGGACCACCGGATCATCAACGGCAATGTGTATATAACGCCTGTGCCGGTCACGGACCCTGAAGAGGTGCAGAAAAGAGTTCCCCTGTTCATGGAAAGGGCAGGCTATTATTTTGAAAACTGGGACAAGCTCCAGGCCAACTGGGAAAAAAAGATGAGGGGGATCATTTCCGATCTTGAAGCCCTTGAAATCACCAAACTCCCGGCCATGGAAGACATTTCCGTAGTGAAAAACGGCCTCGGCACCTCATCGGGCTATGAATTGATCAAAAATTACGACAAACTTATCGATCTTGGCATTCGCTGCTGGCAATATCATTTTGAATTTTTAAACCTGGGCTATGCCTCCTATGTGATTTTTGTGGACTTCTGCACCAAGGCCTTCCCGGATATCCCCCTACAGAAGATAACCCAGATGGTTGCCGGCATTGATGTGCTCTTGTACCGGCCCGATGATGAGCTTAAAAAACTGGCCAAGCTGGCTGTTGAATTCAACCTCACGGACCAGATCGGCAAGGACGGCAAAGATGTCAAAGACGTCATGGCTTCGCTCCAGGGTTCTGAAAACGGTAAAAAATGGATAACGGCATGGGACGGGGCCAAAAACCCCTGGTTTAATATTTCCACCGGAACCGGATGGTATCACCAGGATATTTCCTGGAATGACAATCTGAATATCCCCATGAGTTCCGTCCGGATTTATATTGAAAAAATCAAGGGGGGGCATAATATTGACCGGCCCATGGATGCCGTCAAAGAAGAGCGCAAACGGCTGATTACCGAATACCGCGGCCTCCTGAAAACAGATGAAGACCGAAAGACCTTTGATCAGCTCCACGGAACGGCCGAGCTGGTTTTCCCCTATGTTGAAAATCATATGTTCTATGTGGAACACTGGTTCCATTCCGTGTTCTGGAACAAGATGAGGGAAGTGGCCGCCATCATGACGGAATACAAATTCCTCAAAGGCCAGGAGGATATCTGGTTTCTGTCCAGGAGCGAAATCAAGGAAGCCCTTTGGGATCTGGTCACGTCCTGGGCCACGGGAACAAAGGGATATGGGCCCCTGCACTGGCCCGAAGAAATCGCCTGGAGAAAAGGGGTGTATCAGAAATTTAAGGAACACCGCCCTCTGCCGGCCTACGGAACCCCGCCGGAAGTCATTGCCGAGCCGTTTACAGTTGTTCTCTGGGGCGTCACCAATGAAAGCATGGCAGCCTGGGCCAAATTAAAAGAAATCGGAGATCCGGACAAGGTCAATGAAATCGAAGGCTTTGCAGGATCACCCGGTGTGGTCGAAGGCATTGCAAGAGTTTGCCGCTCGGTTGAAGATATCGGACAGCTCAAAGAAGGCGAAATTCTCGTGGCCCCCACCACATCTCCTTCCTGGGCGCCGGTATTCCAGAAAATCAAAGGGGTTATTACGGATGTGGGCGGGATCATGAGCCATGCCGCCATTGTGTGCCGTGAATACGGCATGCCGGCCGTTGTCGGCACGGGCCAGTCCACCACCATTATCAAATCGGGTATGAAAATCAAACTGAACGGCGATACAGGAAGAGTTTATATCGAAAGGTAAGAGATTATCATGGAAAAAAGATCTGACTATGTCCTCTGGTTTGAAGAATGTGACCTGAACTCCATTCCCCTGGTGGGCGGTAAAAATGCGAGCCTGGGAGAACTGCTTAAAGCCCAGATTCCGGTCCCGCCGGGTTTTGCCGTAACCACCAAAGCCTATACTCTTTTTCTTGAGCAGGGAGGCATCAAAAAGGACATCTTTAAGCTTCTCAAGGAGATCAAAGCCAATGACATGGATTCAGGCGAAGCTGCCAGCAAGACCATCCGGGCCATGATTGAAAATACTGAGGTGTGCGACGATCTCCAGGATTATATCGGAGAATTTTACAGGAGATTGTCCAAACGGTGCAATGTCCCTGCCGTTCCTGCGGCCGTCAGGTCCAGCGCCACGGCAGAGGACCTGCCCGGCGCCAGTTTTGCCGGGCAGCAGGACACCTTCCTCTGGATCAGGGGCATGGATGGCATTCTCACCCATGTGAAAAAATGCTGGTCCAGTCTTTTTACCTCAAGGGCAATTTATTACCGGGCAAAAATGGGGTTTCCCCACGAAGCCGTGGAAATCTCCGTAGGGGTGCAGAAAATGGCCAATGCCTGGGTGGCCGGTGTCATGTTTACCTTGAATCCGGCCACCGGGGACCGGGCCACCGTTGCCATTGATGCAAACTGGGGGTTTGGGGAAAGCGTGGTCAGCGGCGAATGCACGCCGGACAATTTTCTGGTGAACAAAATCACGGATGAGGTCATCAGAAAAACGGTTTCCCACAAGACCATCCTGTACACCCGTGAACCGGTCAGCCATTCCGTCATCAAGCAGACGGTTCCTGCTGAACGGTCCGATATCCAGTGCGTGGTGGATAAGGATGTCATTGAGCTTGCGAAAATCGGCAAGCGGATCGAAAAACATTACGGCAAGGCCATGGACATTGAATGGGCCATTGACAAGGACACGCCCGGCCAGGCCAAAATCATGATTCTTCAGAGCCGGCCGGAAACGGTCTGGAGCGATAAAAAAATAGAACCGGTGATGGAAGCCCGGTCATCTGCCCTGGAACATATCTGTGCAGGTCTTCTGGCCGGCCGGAGAATAAATCCTTGATTTAGAACATTCCCTTGTTTAACCGCCGGGTCCTGAATATCCAGGGCCCGGTCAAAATATAAACCAGTGCGCATCGCGCAGGCAGCCCTATTGTTACGTCAAAAGGGAAGCAACTGAAAAAGGAGAAAAAAACATGAAAGACATGAGAGATTTTATTGCAAGCTGTGAGGAAAAAGGTCTTCTGAAACGGATCACCGCTGAAGTTGACACCCATCTGGAATTGTCACATATTGCAAAATTGAACGAAGAAGCCCAGGGGCCGGCATTGCTGTTTGAAAATTGCAAAGGGTATACATCGCCCGTCATCACGAGTGCTGCAACCACCGTTCAAAGACTTGCCATTATCATGGGTGAACCTGAAAATTCAAGCCTTACAGACCTTTATAACGCCTGGGCTGAAAAAGCAAAAAAACCCATCCCGCCGGTATTTATCGACAAATCAAAAGCACCCTGCAAAGAAAATATTATGATGGGAGATGATGTGGACTTGAATATCTTCCCTGTTCCTCATTATTATCCTCTGGATGGCGGAAAATATTACGGCACCGCCCATTTTATCATCACAAAAGACCCTGATTCAGGCTGGGTAAACCTGGGCACATACAGAAGCCAGCTTCTGGGAAAAGACAAAATCGGCACCCAGTTTATCAAGGGCAAGCATGCCGACATCATGCTGAAAAAATACCAGGCGCTTGGACAACCCATGCCGTGTGCCTCCATTTCCGGTTGCGACCCGATATTGTTCATCCTTGGTGCGGCCCGTGTCGGTGCCTTCACCAGTGAATATGATGTGGCCGGTGCCTTCCGTGGTGAAGCGGTCGAAGTGGTTAAAGGCGAAGTGGTTGATCTGCCGATTCCGGCCCATGCAGAAATTGTTGTAGAAGGGTTTGTTGATGCTGAGAAATTCATGGAAGAAGGCCCCTTTGGCGAATATACCGGATATTACTCAGGTGTCGGAACAGATCCTAGAAATTTCATTGATGTCAAATGCGTTACATACAGAAACAACCCGATTCACTGGGGAACAACGGTTGGCCGTGCTGTAACCGATTCGCACATGGTTATGGCATTGTCTTATGGGGCCACCCTTTGGCAGCAGCTCAATGAAATGAATATTCCGGGTTTGAAAAACTGTTATTGCCCACCGGAAGGTGCCGGCCGGTTCCTGGCCATTATTTCCATGAAACAGATGTATCCCGGCCATGTTGACCAGGTATTGACGGCAGCGATTTCCACTGAAATGGGCGCATATGGTCTCAAAACCGTGATTGTGGTCGATGAGGACATTGACTCCTGGGATATCCCGAGAGTTATGTATGCCATGAGTTTCAGGTTTCAGCCCAACCGCTGCCAGATCATCAAAAGAGGCCGGTCCACCCCATTGGATCCGTCTTTGCCCATCAATGCAAGATGGATTACCGGAAGACTTCTCATGGATTGTACGATTCCTTACGAATGGGATCCAAAACCCATCCAGATCAAACTGGATCCCGCCATGGTTGCCAGGGTTAAAGAAAGATGGTCTGAACTCGGATTTTAAGGAAAGGAGCTGCGCGTGAAACCCATTCGATATAAAAAAACAATGACCGATGAATTCGTCAGGGACGGGTATTGGACCCAGGAAACCTTTTATGATTTCTGGGAAAAAAACGCCAAGGAAATCCCGGATCAGGAAGCCCTGGTGGATTCAAAATACAGGCTGACCTGGAAACAGGCAGTGGAACTGGCGGATGCCATGGCCATCTCCTTTGTGGAGATGGGAATTGAAAAGCATTCCAGGATCATTATCCAGTCCCCCAACAGCGTTTACGGTTTCCTTGCCAGGATTGCCTGCGAGCGGGCCGGGCTCATTTCCCTGACGGTTTACCCCTATCTGAGGAAAAAAGAGCTGACCTATATGGTGGACCGGACCAAGGCATCGGCAGTGATCATTCTTCATACCTACAACAAATTCAATTATCTTGAAATGTATGAGGATCTTCAGAAGGACTTCCCCCATCTGAAAAATATCTTTTTGTTTGACGATCTGGTTCCGCCGGGGGCTCCTGCCGGGACGTTCTCCCTGACCGCCATGGTTGAAAAACGGGTCCGGCTGCCCATTGACAAGGACGTCCTGGCAAAAAGGCGGCTGGACGCCATTGAAAACGTGGCCATCCTCACCACCACCTCGGGCACCACCGGCATTCCCAAGCTGGTGGAATGGCCGGCCGCTCCCCGCATCTGCACGTCCAAGGGCCGGGTGGATATCTGGAGCCTTACCAGGGACGACATCACCATGGCCATTGCCCCCCATGCGGGCGGGGCCGCCGGAACCCTGACCTATTTTGCCGCCCCCATAGCCGGGGCCAAAACCGTGATGCTGGAAGAATTCTCGCCGGAGGCCGCCCTGACGTTGATTGAAAAAGAAAGGGCCACTGCCATCGGCGTGGTGCCCACCCATCTCATCCGCATGTTGGAAGCGGACGTATCCAAATATGACCTGAGTTCCCTGCGGTTTATCCGGTCTGCCGGCGGCTATCTGCCGCCCCAGGTGGCCGAGGAAGCCGAAGCCGCCTTTGGTGCTTCCATTACCAGCGACCTTGGCACCCAGGATATGGGGTCTGTTTCAGGATGCCGTGTGAGCGATACCAAGGATCTGCGACGAAGAACCGTGGGCCGCATGCTGCCCGGCAACAAGGTAAGGCTTGCCAATCAGGAAAACAGGGCAGTGAATGTCCCGGACGGCGAACCTGGTATTCTCTATTTCAGGGGACCCCACGCACCGGCCGGGTATTACAGGGATGAAGAACTGACATCCACCGTATTTGACAAGGACGGCTGGACCACCACCGAAGACATCGTCAAATTTGACCAGGGCTGCCTCTGGATTCTTGGCCGGGCCAAGGA
>JAABTB010000061.1 GCA_011390085.1 Desulfobacula sp. | reverse complement strand
AGGCGGACAGGGCGGCGGCAGAGGCAGATAAGGCAACCCGTTGTCCTGCATTGGCACTCACCCTTAAGACCGTGGTGAAAAGTTTCAACAATCCGATACCGGTTCTTAAAAGGCTTTCTGCTTTTTAAGAACCGGTTTTTTATCTCCCTGTTTAAGCCCCCCGAAAAAATACAATTCAAATGAATAAGGGTTGACGGATTCACATATAGGGCATAAGAATTTACCTTATTCAGGCATAAACAGGGGATAGGCCAAGATGCATATTCATACACTCCGGCAATGGCAGCACAGCCATGATTTTTCAGCCATCCACCATGGGGGGGAAAGCCGGACCATAAAGGTTCTCGTTCTTACCTTCATCACCATGGTGGTGGAGATTATTGCCGGAAATATGTTCGGGTCCATGGCCTTGCTGGCCGACGGCTGGCATATGGGCACCCATGTTGCCGCCTTCGGCATTTCCATCTTTGCCTACCAATATGCCAAGAAAAACAGTCTTAATCCGAATTTCAGCTTCGGCACCGGAAAGGTGAGTGTCCTTGGCGGATTTGCAAGTGCCGTGGCCTTGGCCGTCATTGCCCTTGTCATGGCCGGGGAATCCGTCAGCCGCCTATACCATCCGCAAAATATCCATTTTAATGAAGCCATCCTGGTGGCTGTACTGGGATTGGCCATCAACCTTATCAGCGCCTTCCTTCTCCAGGACCATCACGGTCATGAGCATTCTTCCCATGAAGGTCACCACCACGACCATAATCTAAGGGCTGCCTACCTGCATGTGCTGGCCGACGCGTTGACCTCGGTCCTGGCCATTATTGCTCTTTTTTCAGGAAAATATTTCGGCCTGAACTGGATGGACCCGGCCATGGGGATCGTCGGCGCCCTGGTCATCTCCCGATGGGCCTGGGGCCTTTTGAGGGATACCAGTTCCATCCTTCTGGATCATTCCATGGAAGGTGCGGACATCATCAAAATAAAAAAAATCCTGGAAGCGGATTCCGATAACCGGGTCGCCGATGTTCATGTCTGGAAAGTCGGGCCGGATCATTATGCAGCCATTATCTCCATCGTCACCCAATATCCGAAACCTCCGGAACATTATAAACGTCTCCTGAAAGACTTAAAGAAATTAGATCATATTACAATAGAGATCAACCCCTGCCTTGAACCGCCATGCCTGCCGGAGACTTAAACAAAGGATACCCATGACTCTTGTGGATCACCATGACCCGAAAAAATTCCGGTCCCAGCTTCTGCCGCTGTTCTTTCTGACCTCGATTTTTTTTCTAAATTTTACCATCAGGATCATTATTTCGCCTCTGCTGCCCACCATTGCCGAAGACATGAACCTGACCCGGGATCAGGCCGGCTCTTTTTTTCTGATATCAGCCTCAGGGTATTTTATCGCCCTGCTATGCTCCGGATTTGTATCCTCACGGCTTCTTCATAAAAAAACCATCGCCCTTGCCGCCATAGGCAGCGGCATGGCATTGGCAGGGGCCGGTCTGAGTCAGAACCTCATGGCCATGCGCCTGGGGCTCTTTGGGGTGGGCATGGCATCTGCACTGTATCTTCCTTCGGGTATCGCCGTTCTGACCTCATCCACGGACACCCGGAACTGGGGAAAAGCCATCGGAATCCATGAGCTGGCGCCAAACCTCAGTTTTCTGCTGACCCCCGTCATCTGTGAAGGACTTCTCCTGTGGCTCTCCTGGAGAAATGTCTTGCTTTTTGTAGGGGTGACCTCCATTTTTCTGGGTTTTGCTTTTTATAAATTTTCAACAGTAAAGGACTTTAAAGGGGAATCCCCCCATCTCAAATCCTTTCTTCCCCTTGCGGCAACCCCCTCTTTCTGGATCATGATGGCCCTGTTTACGGCGGGGGTGACCGGAACCCTGGGGGTATATTCCATGCTGCCCCTCTACCTTGTAAAAGAACACGGCCTGCTTCAAACCGAAGCCAATACCCTGATGACCCTGTCCCGGATGTTTACCCTGCCCATGCCCTTTGTGGTCGGATGGCTGTCGGACCGTTTCGGCCTCAAGCCCACTCTTGCGGTTGTACTGCTCATCACCGGCCTTTCAACCCTTTTACTCGGGGTATTCACCGGTTCCTTCTTAACGGTGATCATTTTTATCCAGCCTTTATCCTCGGTGAGTTTTTTCCCGCCCGCCTTTGCGGCCTTATCCCTCATCGGCGCCAGGGAGACCCGGAATATCATGGTTTCCTTTACCATACCCATAGCTTTTCTCATCGGCGGGGGATTGGTCCCGAATCTGATCGGAATTTTCGGAGAAAATGATTTTTTCCCCCTGGGCTTCATGCTGACAGGGGGATTTGTCATGGCCGGCGCAGCTCTTCCAGCCTTTTTAAAATTCCGGGAAGAGCATTCAACCCTGTAAATTTTAATGCAGGGAGATATAGCGGCTGTTGATAATTCCGTTTATCAGAAGATACACACCAACTCCCAGGGCGGCATAACCAAAAATGAAATAGATTATTTTATATAAAAGCGATGGCGGATTGACCTTGACGGTTTCAAATTTTCCTTCTGCCTTTAATTGCTTAAACCAGACCGGTTTTTCTTCTTCCAACTCTTCCATGGGAATGCTCCCTGCAAACATCGCCTCATTCATGGGAAAACTTGACGGTCTCAGATGGCCGACGAAAAAATGGACAATAAAGATATAAGAAACCGCAAGAATGGCTTCCGCTCTGTGCAATAATACCGCAATATTCAATGTCCAGCCGGGTACATAACGGCTGGCAATGACCGGATACATCAGCATCACCCCCGTAATGGCCAGAAGGGGCATTCCCCAGTAGACAGCCCAGTAATCAAATTTTTCCCAATAAGCCCAGCGTCCGATTTCGGGTCGCGAACCAATTCCGAAAAACCAGAGGATTCTCTGCCATAAATGTTTTGCATCCCGGATCGTCGGTATCAGTGAATCAGGCCCGAAAAGGCTTGCCCATAAATTATGAAAATCTATCCGGGTCAACAGGTAAAAGGTATGAAAAATGAACCCGAAAATCATGAGAATCCCTACCCATTTATGAATCAGAATCGAAGTGTCATAGCCGCCAAATACAGCCGTTAAATTTTTGCCCCAAACCGTCGGGAAAAACAGGCGGCTGAATCCTGTTGCCGTTTGAGTGAGAAAGGTCAGGATCAGGAAAAAATGAAAGCTCCTGTCCAGAATATTAAATCGCTTAATGCGTAACGTCTGCATCATCGCCACCTATCCTTTTTTTCTCTTGAACATTTCTCTTACCCCCGTCAATATTGTATGGGGAATGAAGAAAGCCAGCGTCCCTGCCAGGAGAGCCATCATAAACCAATATGAATAATACAATGCCGGAAAATCGGCTTTTGCAGTGGAAGAACCGGCCGGCGGTTCGTGAATCACATAACCGGCGAAAGAGGCACCGGCTCCCTGGTGACATTTCGCACACACATAGGCATGCCTCCTGATCGGGTTCAAGGGAGAATAATAATGATCAATGCTTGCAATGGGTTCCGGGCCGTGGCATTGTCTACAGGTAAGATTGGCCCGGGTGGTATGGATATCTTTTGTTTCCTTGATGTGGCATTCTTCACATCGTCTGTTGTTATAAAATTTGATGCCCCGATGGGAGTCGGCCAATAGGCTGCGATTACGTATGGATGCGGCGGTAGAACTGTATGGAAACGATTTCCGAGCGATGCGATGGAAATTTTTTACAAAAGGCCTTTCATTGGCGGGCCGCATTTCATACTCTTCATAATAGCCGGTGCTGACCTCATTTTGCTTGTACCGGTTGATATAAGATGTCACCTCTTCCCCCTGCCCGTAAGACCGGGCAGGGTCGAGAAGAACCGCAAGCAGGGCAAAGGATATTATCCAGATAGGCGTTCTATTGATATCAATCATATTTCGCATAACCGGCTCCTGTGAATTTAATCACCCTTTTTGTATTTAATGGGCTCAATCACCTGCCCGACGGGTTTGGGTATCTTGGTCAGCATTTCCCAATTTTTCTGAAGCTCCTGAATATCCTGATTTTTATGTTTGTGACAGGCCTGGCAGGAATTCGGGACATCGGTGTCGCTTATGGTATCTTCAGGCAGCAGGGTCACAAATACATGGCTTCGGATATCTCCGGATTCAGCACTTTTTGCAATCTTCGGCATATGGCAGCCCACGCAGTTTGCAAAGGAATGAATGGAATGCGCTAAATTATTGTTGATCACTTCATGACAGCTCAAGCATTGTTTTGAACCTGCAAAATCAGTCTGAGAACGGGTCGGCGGCATGCCAAGCTGGTGTACATAATGGCAGGAAGTGCAGGTTACGCCTTCATCTGCATGTATGGACTGTTGCCAGTCAATATACTGTTGATGGTGACCCTTGGAAAATTCATTGGAATATATATGCTTTTTATCTCCAGCCTCAAAAGATGTTGATTGATAATAGGAAGCCAGGGCCCTGCCCGGCTCATAGCCCACGGGCCATCCGCCGCCTTTTTTCATGGTGGATTGGCCGCGGTTATGGCAGGACCCGCAGATTTGTACGGCGACACCCATGGTCAATTTGGCCGGATTGAGGATAGTATTTCGTTTTTCAAACACGGCTGTTTTAGGAAGCGCCGCATGCCAGGACCCCTTACCATGGCAGGCTTCGCATCCGACTCCCGGCTCTCTGAAGGTATTTTTTTCAAGATCCGCGCCGGTTGCATGGCACCCCCCGCATTTTAAAAGCCAGGGTCTCTTGTCCCAGTCGTCCTCATGGTAATTGACCCACCTGTGGGTATCGGCATTGTATTGAACAGGCGCGATATAGAGCATTCCTTCCTTTTCCACAAGATATCGTTGTTTCCACTGACTTCCGATGGTGTAAAGGATTTCCTCTTTTTTGGGCACATGGATTTTATCGGCCGGGACCTTCAATGTGTCGCCCAGTTTAGCGAGGTCGGCACGGATGGCTGTTTCGTCTATTGAAACGATGATGGCGTCTTCATTGAGTTTTGCATCCTGAAGCATGCGGCTGTGCAGGGTCATTTTCCATGAGTCGAAATGTTCCAGGTGACAAGTTTTACAGGTGTTGGATCCGACAAAATCTTTGGGTTGGGAAGTGAGTGCAGCAATATCAACCACAGGTTCATTGCTGCATGCCCAAAACCCCAATGAAAAAATAATCAGAATCAGGATCATTGCGAATGATTTCTCTTTCATGCGTCTCTCCTTAAATTGTGATGAGGATAAAATATTTTTTACAGCTAAAATAAAAATCTCAAACTAACCGGTAAAGACAGAGACAAAGGGGATCGTATTCTATGTGGGACGTTAAAAAACAAATGCTTCAGATGTGAATAATTGATAAAAACCTTACTGATAATGATATGGGTTGTCAAGAATTTCTTGGAAAATTTCTTGCTTGGAGATGCGTCTTTTCCAGTTTTCTCTGCCGGTTAGACATTCAGGGCTATCCATTTTCTCAAAACCAGGTCCTGGATGATATATTTTCCGTTTTTAACCAGTATTTCTTTTTCAAAAAGGCTTTTCAGGCATCTTGTGACAATGGATGCCGTGCTGATATTCACCGCCGTTAATGCCTCTGCGGTAAAAAGATTCCGTCCGTCATTCATCAAGACAAGTTTTAAGGTTTTTTTCTGATTGATGGTCAAATTGTCCCACAGCATTTGATATTCAAGGTTTTTTTGATCAATCACGGCTCTTTCGATTCTATCCATGGTCCTGTCATCCCAGGGGCTATCCTGCAATTCCCGCCAGAGGAAAAAGCAGAACAATTGAATATACATGGGGTGGTTGCCGAACCGCTCCACAATCTCTGCCAGATGATCTGTTGAAACGGAGATATTCCCGGCATCAAACATTTCTTTCATCCAGGGAAGATAATGTTCCGTTTCAATCTCATGAAGCGGATAGCTTGCCGCCTGCTGATAAAATGCCCTGCCCTTGGACTGAAACATGGCGGAAAGCAGATGCTGTTGACTTCCGGAAAAAATATAGCAGATATTCTCGTGCTGTTGAATATAAGATCTGAGCTGTTTTTCAAATGCCTCTGCGTTTGCGTACCGGGCCACCTCCTGAAACTCGTCCAGGGCGATAACTATTTTTCGTTTCAGGGAAAATTTTTCAAGCAGTCCCATGAGATTTTTTAATACCAGATTCTCATCGGCTGCTTTGAACGCCGGAGAAATGGTTGGTGAGCCCGTAGCCGGGTCAATGCTGATCTGGAAGGAAAATTTATCAATGCTGTTCTTTAAAAGGCTCAGCAATTTGTCCGTGCCGGATTCGAGGACATTCAACTGCTGGAAGATCCGGCTCATGAATTCCCTTTCAGATGTCGTCCCGTACAGATCAATATACAACGCCTTGATATCGGGGTTCTGCTCTTTCAAACAAAGAAATACCTGCCTGATCAGGGACGTTTTTCCCGTTCGCCGATGGGAGTACAAGAGGACATTTTGAGAGGACCTGATAAATTCCAGCAGGTCTTTCAGCTCTTTTTTCCTGTTGCAGAAATTTGGACCGGTGACAATATTGCTGAAGGTAAACGGATTTTTCATTTCATTCCTGACTTTACACAATAATCGATAATTAAATTTGTATAAAAATTATTACACATCATGCGTAAAGTCAAGAAATTTGTTAAACAAAAAATCAGTTACGGTATTCATGCCTCCCACCCATTAACAAAGGGCCAAAGACTCTCCTTTGAATCTTAAAGTTTGAATTTGTCGATCATATTGCCCAGTTGAATTCCGAATTCATTTAAATGTTCAACATTTGAACCGACTTTTTCAGAGCTGGCGGCAATCTCCACGGCATCGGCATTCACCTGTGAGATATCTTCGGCAATTTCACCGGAGGAAATTGAGGTTTCTGCTATATTCCGGCTGATCTCCTGAATGCCTTCCGCAGCCTGGACAATATTTACCGACATTTCACGTGTGGTGGCGGACTGTTCTTCAATGGACCCGGCAATGGATGCAACAATATCATCCACATCACGGATCACCACTGATATTTGGTCTATCTCACCGATGGTCCCTTTAGTGGACTTCTGGATATTCTGGATTTTCTCATGGATATTAAGGACTGCCTTTGCTGTCTGGTCTGCCAGAACCTTGATTTCACCGGCCACCACTGCAAATCCTTTGCCGGCTTCGCCGGCACGGGCGGCTTCAATGGTGGCATTGAGTGCCAGAAGATTGGTCTGATCCGATATTTCATTGATCTCATCGGTGACACGGCCAATTTCAAGCGCATCTTTGCCCAGTTCATTGACTTTTGCAGATGCATTTTTTGCCTTTTTCACCGCTTCTTCGGTAATGGTTTTCGCATCCGAGGTGTTTTTGGCAATTTCGCCCACCGTGGCACTCATTTGTTCCATGGCCGTCGAGACGGTTTTCAGGTTGGTCGATGACTCTTCAACCGCCGCTGCCACTGCAGTGACGGCGGTGTTCATGGTGTCCGCAGACCTGGCAACGGCCCCGGATTTATCAGACATATGGTGCACTCTCTCGCGCAATTCACCGGAAACGCCGGAAAGATCCGCAGCCGTATTATTGAGGGTATGAACCCCTATATTGATATCCTTGAACATGCTGTTGAGTTTTTTAATCATGGCGTTCATGGCCATGGCCATACCGCCGATCTCATCACCTTGTCTGACTTCAAGATGCTGTGAAAAATCTCCGTCTGCCATGGTCCTGATGAAATCAGCCGTTTTCATCACCGGTTTCGCAATCAGGCCGGAGATGATCATCCCCAGACCGAC
This sequence comes from Desulfobacula sp., assembly GCA_011390085.1. Classification (GTDB taxonomy): domain Bacteria; phylum Desulfobacterota; class Desulfobacteria; order Desulfobacterales; family Desulfobacteraceae; genus Desulfobacula. The sequence goes on along the minus strand of JAABTB010000061.1, from coordinate 1,956 downwards.
CGCCGTCAGAATGCCGACACCGGTTGCAATCCATGTTATTCTTGCGGCCAGAAATTTGCTTTTCCGAGCATCCTGTTCTGCCTGAACAATGACGGATCTGGAAATACGGATAACCTCATCCATTTTCTGATCCAACAGCATGGCAATTTCAATGGTCGTCTCGTCAATGGTATCCAGAAGATTGTAATCATAATCATCTGCCGATAATTTTCTGCGCATCTGGTCATAAATAGTATTAAAACCCGGCCTCAGTTTTTTCTCATGAAACTCGCCGGAATCCATGACGATCCGGCGCAGTTTTTCATCTTTGGCCGGATAGACGGCCCCGTTTTCAAGCTGTTCACCATCTAAAATCGTTTTCCGGTAAAATTCAAACTGTTTAACATTGGCTTCATGTTCCTTAAAAGCAGCTTCCAGTTCCTCAGTATCAAGGGCGGCCATCAGTTTCATCACCGACAGCAGGTCCTTGCTGACCGTTAACTTCATATTGATGGAGGACTCAATCAGCGGGGCTGATTCTATGACGGTTCTAAATTTACTGTCCATCCTTTCCATGCCCATGAATCCTGTCCCCCCGACAATGGCCGTAATGGATGCAATACTTAAAAAACCAAGCATAAGTTTTCTTCGAAGCGTGAACATACCTCTCTCCTTATTTTTTTAATCTGATGGGGTTTTCTTGGCATGAATGATTGCAGTGGGAAAAAATGGTTTACCGGTCCGATGCGGCTCAAAGCGCGGACCGGTAAATGTTCAAGTGCAGATGAGAAAAGCCGGGGGAAATCCCCCCCATGCCTACCAGATCTCGGGATAGGCCACATTGACAAAACTTTCTTCCATTTTGAATTTGTGGTCTTTTTCCATGGCGGCAAGGCTGTTGAAGACGGTTTTCAATTCCGGGTCATCGCAATTGGCGGCAAGGGTCTGATATTTTTGCATGGCAATCTCTTCATTTTTCATGGCAAGACCGATGGCGTCTTTGAGATTCATGTTTGGCGACACTTCCGGCAGGGCAATGGTTTCCGAAATCTTAAAATCCCGGGTGCCGTTAAAGGTGGCGGGTTTGATGCGGCCCTTGTCCAGAAGAGCGGTTAATATCTTTTCATGATTGGCTTCTTCTTTGGAAAAGCCCAGGAATAATTCTTTAAGATAGGAATCCCGAATTTTTTCGGAAATTTTCAGATAGAATTCTTTCGCTTCAATCTCTCCGGCAATGGCATTCTTGATGGCTTTTTTATAAAGATCGGCATCCATATGAATCACTCCTTATCAACTCATGGTTAAACGGTTTTGAATGAATTACAATTATCACCCGACTGCCTGTTTTGTCAAACCACCATATGAAAATTCAGTAATTCTCAGTTACCGACTGGTTTTATGATCAATCCTCTTTTTATTTCTCCGTTTCTTCAGGAGTATCTTCTTTTTCATCTATTGGTTCATCCATGTCTTCCTCTGATTTTTTCCCGAAAATCCTGGCCCCGATAATTCCGATTTCATATAATATCATTAAAGGACCGGCCATCATCAACTGACTGATCACATCAGGTCCTGGGGTAAGGACCGCAGCTATAATGAAAATAATTAAAATCGCATATTTTCTGTTTTTTTGTAAAAAAGGAACTGTAACAAGCCCCATCCTGGCCATAAAGGATAGAACCAGGGGCAGCTCAAAAATAAAACCAAAGGCCAGAAGAAGGGTTGAAGCAAAAGAAAGATACTCTTTCATTGAAAGCATGGCATGAATTGTATCTGTTGAAAACTCCAGGAAAAATCGAAATCCGTATGGAAAAGCAATGAAATATCCAAAAGATGATCCAATAATAAAGAAAACAACAGAAAACAACACAATGGGTAAAAAAGATTTCTTTTCGTTTCTGTAAAGCCCGGGGGAAACAAACATCCAGAACTCATAGAAAAGAACAGGGGTCGCGGCTACAATGCCTGCAATTAATG
>JAABTB010000060.1 GCA_011390085.1 Desulfobacula sp. | reverse complement strand
CATGAATGCCCTTGTCCGGGCCCAGGACTGGTGTATCCGCAACCCTGGTGAAACCGCCCATCTCCTCAGCCGGGACGGTGAGGGATATCTGCCGTTTCCCAAGGAGGTTCTGGCCCGGGTATTTGAACATCCGAAACCCGATCAACTGGTTCATCCGGACTGGAATACGTCACGAATCGGATTTCAGCCGTTTCCCTTTCCATCGGCCACAGAATTTATCGTTGCCCAAATGAAACAAACCCTTGTGGAAGGAGACACCTCATTTCTTAAAGAATTGGACACGACAACAGCAGCAGCAGGCTTGGTGGATGAGACCTTTGTCGGTAAAGCTCTGGATGAGATGGGCGGACTGAAAAGATTTTGTCACTGCGATATTGAAAAACCCTATACAAGGGAAGAAGCCGTTGAAATCAATTAATCGATTCATATACAGGGACCCCAGACAGGTGGGATTGAACGCTGTTTTCGGCAATCGTGATTTTGGATGGAAATATGAAATGATCGGCCTTGTCGGTTTTGCCTGCCTCTGGATTCTCGTGGCGGGTTTTCTTTTTACAAGGCCTGAATTCTCCCGGTTTAACGGATTCTTGCCCGGTCCCACCTTCAAGGCGTTGATGGCTTCCACCCAGGAAAGCAGATTCTGGATATCCGTATTTGCAAGCCTCAAAAGAATCCTCATTGGAATAGGCATTGCCGCCGCCATGGGGGTTCCCATCGGTATTCTGGTGGGTTTTTATCCCCGGTTCAGAGGCCTTTCATACTCTCCGATTCAGTTTGTCAGAATGATCAGCCCGCTTTCCTGGATGCCCATCGCCATTCTTTTATTTGCAAGTTTTGAATCCGCCATCTATTTTTTGATTGTAATGGCAACAATTTGCCCTATAATACTCAACACAGCCATTGGCGTTTTGAATATTAACCCCCAATGGATTAAAATGGCGCTGAACCAGGGAGCAAATAATTTTCAACTCATAAAAACCATTATCATCCCGTTTTCTTTGCCTTATATGCTGACAAGTCTTCGCCTGGCCCTGGGGGTTGCGTGGATTGTACTTGTCCCGGCAGAATTTTTAGGAGTATCCAGCGGACTTGGATATTTGATCAATGATGCCAGGGATACAATGGAATACGACAAACTCATGGCAATGATTATTGCCATCGGTGTTCTTGGTTTTTCTCTGGACAGAATCATCCAGAGACTCCAGCATGCCTTCAGTTGGTCATGGAATGAATAAAAATTACCATAAATTATATACCATATTTATAAAACCTTAAGGAGTGTTTTATGGCTGTGAATCCAAATATTAAAATTGTTGTGGCGGATGACTCCGGAACCATGCGCATCATGTTCAAACAGATTTTAAACAAAGCCGGGTATGAAAACCTTGTTATGGCCGTCAATGGCGCCGACGGGATTGAAAAGGTAAAGGCCGAAAAACCCGATCTGGTCATTTCCGACTGGAATATGCCGCAGATGGACGGACTTGAATTTCTGCAAGCCCTGAGAACCATGGACGAATTTAAATCCCTGCCCTTTATCATGGCAACGGCCCAGTCTGATAAAGCCCAGCAAATCGCCATCATGGACGCCGGCGGCAATGGCCATGTTCCCAAACCCTTTGATGAGGCCCAGATCGGCAAGGCCATAGAAATGGCTTTCTCAGGGGAAACAACGGATAAAACATCGGTCAAAAAACAAAGACAGGTGGTGGGCGGAAGAGTAGAGCTCAATGTGGCCCATATCCAGATCACGGATCACCTGGCTCTGGGAGCCTTGAAACACAGAATTGACAAGGGAGATGTAGAGCCGGTTCACTTTGATCTGACCACCAGCCTGAAGGCGGGGTGGAACCCCATCCAGGAAGGACTTGAAAACGGAGAAATCGATTGCGCCTTTGTGCTGGCGCCTATTGCCATGGACCTGTTTGCCTATGATTCTCCCATCAAACTCGTCTTGTTTGCCCATAAAAACGGGAGTACCTTCATCCGCTCCCGGCATTATGATCCCAGATTTGATTCTCTACAGAGTTTCTACCGGTATAAAGTCGTGGATATTCCCCATAAGATGTCGGTTCATCACATGCTGGCCCATCAGTTTTTAAAAGAACTGGGTCTCAAGCCCGGGGTTCCGGGGAAAAAAGCCATCAATGTCCGGTTTGAAGTCGTCCCGCCCATCAAAATGCCGGGAATCATGAAGGAAAACGAAGACGTGGCAGGTTTTATGGTGGCCGAACCCGTTGCCACCAAGGCCATTGTCGGTGAAATCGGCAACCTTGAATTTTATTCGGCCAGCCGGTGGGACAACCATCCCTGCTGCATCGTGGCCATGCAGGAGGATTTTATCCAGAAACACCCGGAAGCGGCCCAGGAATTTGTCTCGCTGCTGGTGGAAACCGGGGAATATATTGAAAATGATAAAACCAGAGCCGCTCAGATTGCGGTCCGGTTCCTGGACCCTGAAGGAAAACTGGGTCTCAACCCCCAGGTGCTGCAGAATGTATTTTCCCAGCCCCAGGCCATTCGGTGGGACAGTCTTTATCCGGTTGTCGAGGATCTTGATCGAATCCAGAGATATATGCATGATGTCATGGAAATCGGCCGGATCATCGATCTGGATCGATTTATTGAAAAACGCTTTGCCGATAAAGCATACAAATAATTTTTAAAGAGGGAACGCCCATGAAAATAACTGATCCGGGTATTATTAAAAACGGGGAAAACGATCTGATTGAATTACTCAAAGAGGATCTTGATCTTGATGCGGTCCGGGAAATCATTCAAAAAAAAATGACCTCAGCCGCCCTGTCTCCCAAGGGTGGTGAAATCGTCGTTCATGATAATCAGATCGCTTTTCGCATGGATTTTGAACTTTGTTTAAGCGGCAGCCTTATGTTCGACCGTCAGGGAAACCATATACCGGAATCGGACGAGCTTCTTGATTCCCAAGACCCTATGGACCAGGGGGATATCCTTGCAGGGGAAAAAACGGATCTTGATTTGCCGGATTTTAACCTTGATCCCCTTAACGACATTGATGTGCTTGATGAACTTGATGAACTCACCGATGAACCTGAAATTGAACTCAAAGAAGAAGGTGACCTTCTTATGGATGAGCTTGCCGATGACGATATGACGGACATTCTAAAGGAAAGCCGGGACTTCTGGGAAAAGAAAAAGGATTCATAGGAAGGCATTGAGGAAAAGCTTGAAACCCTGAACCGGGAGTGCAGAAAACTTTTGGCATTTATCAGCGATTTTAAAGGTTGATTAAAAGATCGGATTCGCGCTTCTTTCCAAACGGGCAAATCTTAAACAGAGGGCAGTCCGGGCAAAGCGGTTTTTTTGCATCACAGATTTCCCTCCCAAAATAGATCAGTTGAAGGGAAAAATAATTCCAGGCTTTTCTGGGGATGATGGCCATAAGCTCGTATTCAATTTTGACGGGATCTGTTTTATCGGTCAGTCCAAGACGGTTTGAAATCCTCATGACATGGGTATCCACGACGATGGTGTCTTGGCCAAAGGCCGCAGACAAAACCACATTGGCTGTTTTCCGGCCCACCCCCGGTAATTTGACCAGCCGTTCTATATCCTCGGGCACAACACCCCCATATTCATTGACCAGGACCAATGCACAGGCCTTGATATTCTTTGCCTTGTTATTGTAAAAGCCGGTGGAGTAAATGATTTTTTTAATCTGGCTCAAGGGTGCCCGGGCCAAGGCTTTGGGGTCAGGGTAAGCATAAAACAGATTTTTAGATACTTTATTGACCTGGCTGTCTGTGCACTGGGCAGATAAAATGGTTGCGATCAGCAACTGAAAAGGAGTTCCATGCTCCAGTTGGGTCTTGACAACAGGGTACCTGCCGCTTAATGTCTGGAGAATTGTTTTTATTTTGGATGAACCGACCGTCATAGAAGGGTTATATATGAAGTCCCCAAAAACCTCAAGCCCCATAAAAGGCCTTGGTCTTTGTTCCGGCGGGCTGGACAGCATGCTGTCCGCTCTTTTACTGCAACAGCAGGGAATAAAGGTTTCCTTCATCTCTTTTGAGACCCCTTTTTTCTCATCGAAATCTGCCCGAAAAGCCTCCCTTCAAACCGGAATCCCCTTGATAACCCTTGATATCACCGATGACTACATGGCAATGATGAAAAACCCCAGGGCCGGATTTGGAAAGAATATGAACCCCTGCATGGACTGCCATACCCTGATGTTTTCAAAAGCAGGGGAAATCCTTAGAAAAGAAGGATTTGATTTTCTTTTCAGCGGAGAAGTCGTGGGCCAGAGACCTAAATCCCAGAACAAGAATTCATTGCGGTACGTGGAAAAAAACTCAGGGTTTGAAGGCCTTATCCTCAGGCCTCTCAGTGCAAAATTGCTCCCCGTGACGGAGATGGAAAAAAAGGGCCTTGTAAACCGGGAAGCCCTTATGGATATTTCCGGCCGGTCCAGGAAAACCCAGTTTCATTTGGCAAAGGCCTTTGGAGTGAAAGAATATCCGGCCCCTGCCGGAGGATGCCTTCTGACGGATAAGCTTTTTTCCGTCAGATTGAGAGATCTTATGGAAACCCGGATCATCTTTGACACGAATGAGCTTCATTTATTAAAATACGGGAGACATTTCCGGCTGGATTCCGGAACAAAGGTGATTGTGGGACGGACCCAGCAGGACAACGAAATGATCATGGCCTATTATCTACACCAAGCCCATGTTTTATTCAAACACGGAACCCTTCCGGGACCGGACGTGATCCTGACCGGTACCGCATCTCCGAAAAATATAGAAACGGCTGCTGCCATCTGCGCCGCCTATACCAAATCATCTGCAGGGGAGACAACACCCGTCCATATCATGGAAAAAGGGATTACCCGTACCATCATGGTCAAAAAAATTACTCCTGAAACCTTTAAACCCCTCATGATATAAAAAACCCCCTGCTGAAAAATTCAACAGAGGGTTTTTTGCATTCTTCCCAGACGGAATTTAATAATAAATCATCTTTTCCCAGAATTTTTTTTCATCTTTATCCCATTCAGGCCCGAATTTGTCTTCACAAAAGGATGAAAGTCTCTTGTACCAGCTTGTCCATGGATTTTTACCTTCGTCCTTGGCCTTGAGCACGTCAAGGAGAAAGGCTTCTATATTGATCATCTCTTCTTTTGGAATGTACGAACACGCGCCGCCAAGATAAGATTTTTTAATATTTTCAGGGCTCAGGGCATGGGCGGTCAGCATGACGGTGACAACCTTTTTTTGGGTAGCTATTTCCAGCAGTTGATAACCGTCAACCCCCATGATATCCAGAATGGCAATATCGAATTTCTCGGTCTCCAGAAGATGGCTGGCTTCTTCAAAGCTCTTGGCCCGGACGGTTGTACACATATTCAGCAATTCTTCCAGCGAATCAAGAACATCGGGCTCATCATCAACGATCAGCACTCTTTTTTTATCCAAAGTGATATTTGACATGGTTTTTTCCGATCAATTAAAGGTTATGGGTAAGATTCATATCATATAAACATTTCACATCGTTTCATCTTCTCAATATTATAAATCAAATCCGCAAAGATTCAATACCCGATTTTAAAGCGGAAGCTTTGCTTTCAGTTGCCCGCATGCCGCCAGAATATCGTCCCCCTTGCTTTTCCTTATAATGGCCGTAAAATTCCGATCCAGCAGAATCTGTAGAAAATCACTGATATCTTTCTGGGATGGGCGCTTGAACCCGCTTTCCTCATATTCATTGAACGGGATCAGGTTGATCTTTGCCTTAATGGGTGACAGCAGTTTAACAAGCCTTAGGGAATCCTCTTTTGAATCATTCACCCCTTTCATCAATATATATTCGAAGGTGATCTTGTTTCTGGGTTTCATGGTAAAGGTCCGGCAGGCTTCCAGCAATTGTTTCAAAGGGTATTTACGATTGATGGGCATGAGCTCGGAACGGAGTTCATCGGTTGTGGCATTCAGAGACACAGCCAGGTTCACGCCGGTGTCAAGCCCGAGCTGGGTTATTTTCGGTACCAGACCCGAAGTTGACACCGTCACATGCCGGGGGGAAAATTTAAACCCATAATCCATATCAGTGATGGTTTCCAGGGATTTAATGAGATTCTGATAATTGGCAAGGGGCTCTCCCATGCCCATAAAAACGATATTGGATAGCTTTAAAGGGTCAATGGCCTTCTGCATCAGATAAGATCGAATATCCCTTATCTGGGCAAGGATTTCTCCAACCGTCAGATTTCTGATGAACCCTCCCCTGGCCGTGAGACAGAACCGGCAATCCTGGGCACAGCCCACCTGGGAAGAGACACAAAGGGTAAAATGATCTTTGCCGGGAATCAGAACGGATTCGATATGAAGCCCGTCATTGAGCCTGAACAGAAACTTTTCCGTTGTATCAACGGAAACCCTTTTTTCTTCAACGACCAGGCGCCGGATATAAAAATGCGCTTCTAATTTTTTCCGTAATTCCTTTGACAGATCCGTCATCTCCTCAAAACTCTCAGCCTGCCGGATACAGATCCATTTGGATATCTGTCCGGCCCTGAATGGTCGGATGCCGTTATCCTCAAGCCAGCAAGAGAGTTCCTGCCGTGTATAATCGAGTAAATTCTTCATATATTCATATCGGTCCACATTTATTATTTTCTTGACATAACACGGAATCTATACTAATTTCAACGATTTGATTTGATATTTGAAGGTTGGTTTTTTTTATGTTTGAGAGTTTGAGCGACAGACTTGATTCGGTCTTTAAAAAGCTGAAAGGCCACGGTACCCTGAATGAAAAGAACATTGAAGATGGTCTTAAACAGGTCCGTATGGCATTGCTTGAGGCGGATGTCAATTATAAAGTCACAAAACAGGTAGTTGCAGACATAAAAGAACGGGCGTTGGGTCAGGAAGTGATGCAAAGCCTTACCCCGGGCCAGCAGGTTATTAAAATTGTAAACGATGAATTTACAAGGATGATGGGGTCTGAGCACCAGGGTCTGAACCTTGATGGAAAGACGCTGACCTCCATTATGCTGGTAGGGTTACAGGGGTCGGGTAAAACCACCACCGCAGGAAAGCTGGCCTTTTATCTGCGGAAAATGGACAAAAAACCCTTTCTGGTGCCTGTGGATGTTTACCGTCCGGCCGCCATTGACCAGCTCAAAAAGATCGGGAAGCAACTGGATATTCCTGTTTTTCAGTCCACGACCGATATGCAGCCTTTAAAAATATGTCAGGATGCCATACTGGCCGCAAGAGACCAGGGCTGTGATACCCTGATCCTGGATACGGCCGGCAGACTGCATCTGGATGAAGCCCTGATGGGTGAATTGAAAACCATTAAAAAAGGGATCAATCCAAGGGAAATTCTTCTGGTGGCCGATGCCATGACCGGCCAGGATGCCGTCAATATTGCCGGTTCCTTTGACACGGCCCTGGACCTGAGCGGTATTGTCCTGACCAAAATGGATGGTGATGCCCGCGGCGGTGCGGCCCTGTCCATCAAGGCAGTTACCGGGAAACCATTGAAATTCATTGGTGTGGGTGAAAAATTAACGGCTCTTGAGCCTTTTCATCCGGCGCGGATGGCATCCCGGATACTTGGTATGGGAGACACCCTTTCCTTTATTGAAAAAGCCCAGGAAGCCATCGATCAAAAAGAAGCCGGGGAGATTGAAAAAAAATTAAGGAAAAATGCCTTTACCCTGGAAGATTTCAAAAACCAGATGAAAATGGTACGAAAAATGGGACCCATTAAAGATCTTCTGGGAATGCTGCCGGGCGTTAATAAAAAAGGACTGAAAGACCTGAATATCAATGATAAGGAATTCGTTAAAATTGAAGCAATGATCAATTCAATGACCCCTTTGGAAAGACGTGAATATACGATTATCAAGGGCTCGAGAAAAATAAGGATTGCCAATGGAAGCGGAACAACGGTCCAGGATATCAACAAACTCCTGAAGAGCTATTCCCAATCCATGAAAATGATAAAGCAATTTAATAAAGGCGGCATGCGTTCATTAAAAAACATGCTGCCGTTTTAAGGAGACAAAAAAAATATGGCTGTTAGAATCAGATTGACCCGCAAAGGAACACGGAAAAGACCTTTTTACAGAATTGTGGCTGCAGATGTCGAATGTCCCAGGGACGGAAGATTTCTGGAGCTTCTGGGCACCTACAATCCCATGGCGAACCCGGCTGCCGTGACGCTGAAAGAGGACAGAGTGAAATACTGGCTGGGGGAAGGTGCGATTCCCTCCACAACTGTCCAGAGCATATTAAAACGGCAGGGTATCGGTCAAGCTCAAGCCGAAGCCTAAAACCCCTTTACTATGATGATCCTGTGTTCTCACTACCCCATTAAAAGGAGATGTTGATATGAAAGAGCTGATCGAATACATCGCAAAAGCATTGGTAGACAGTCCTGATCAGGTTCAGGTATCCGAGGTCGTGGGTGATCAGACCTCGGTTCTGGAACTTAAGGTCGCAAAAGAGGATCTTGGGAAAGTCATCGGGAAACAGGGAAGATCGGCAAGGGCCATGAGAACCATTTTAAGTGCCGCATCCACAAAACTGAAAAAACGCACGGTGCTTGAAATTATTGAATAAATGATGAACAAAACCGCTTCGTTTGCCATAGGCAAGGTAACCGGAGTGCATGGCCTCAACGGCACACTCAAGGTTGCGTCTTTTGCTGAATCTGTGGATACCTTCCAAAAAGACAGGACCATTGTCATAAAAAGCAACGGAGAAGAAGGAAGGACATATCTGATCCTTCATGCCTCTCCCCATAAACAAGGGGTATTACTGAACCTTGAGGGAATTGAGAACCGGGAGCAGGCCGAAGATCTTGTGGGAAAAGAGATCCATATAGACAGGGATCAACTGCCGGAACCGGAGAAAGACACCTGGTACTGGCAGGACCTCATGGGTCTGGATGTGGTTGATCATATAAAAGGATATCTGGGTAAAATTACTCATATATTCCCGACCGGTGCACATGATGTCCTTGTCATCACCGATAATGACAAGGAAACCATGGTACCCATGCACAAATATTTTGTTGAATCCGTGGACATGGACACCCGTGCGGTCAGAACCACCTTGCCTGAGGAGTATTGATGAATTTTACGGTATTGACCTTGTTTCCGGAACTGGTCAATGCTTTTTTCCAGAACGGAATGATTGCCAGGGGTATTGAGAACAGGCTGATCACAGGAAATTGCATCAATATCAGGGATTTTTCGACGGACCGCCACAAAACCGTGGATGACCGTCCCTATGGCGGCGGCAGCGGGATGGTCATGAAGCCGGAACCGTTAAAAGCAGCCATTTTATGTGCAAAAGACCGGATGCCTGAATCAAGAGTGGTTGTGTTAACCCCTCAGGGGAACCGTTTCAATCAAGGCACGGCCCTTGCCCTTGCTGCCGAAAAACAAGGGCTGATTTTGGTCTGCGGCCGGTATGAAGGTATTGATGAAAGGGTTTACAGCCTTTTA
>JAABTB010000059.1 GCA_011390085.1 Desulfobacula sp. | reverse complement strand
GGGAGCCATGGTAGTTATGGATACGGTTGCCCGGTTGATCCCGGGAGTCCTTGGCAGTGAGGCCTCTTTTTTGTCGGATTCCTTTATGGATGACCGGATTGAGCATGCCCATTATACAAGACCGGAGGTGTTTGAAGACCAAAAGATACCGGATATCCTGTTATCCGGGAATCATGAAAAGATAAGGCTGTGGAGAAAAAAATCCTCTCTTCATCGGACTTTTTTGAAACGGCCGGATTTGTTTGAAAAAAC